>JALOQB010000181.1 GCA_025453595.1 Polyangiaceae bacterium | reverse complement strand
TGTCGCAGGCGTCGCCCTTGCCGTCCTTGTCCGTGTCGAGCTGGCTGGCATTCTGCGTGGTGGGGCAATTGTCCTTGGTATCCTCGACGCCATCGTTATCGTCGTCGGTGTCGCAGGTGTCGCCCTTCCCGTCCTTGTCTGTGTCCTTCTGATCGGCGTTCTTGCTGGTCGGACAGTTATCCTTGGTGTCCTCGATGCCGTCAGCATCGTCGTCGGTGTCGCAGACGTTCCCCTTGCCGTCCTTGTCCGTGTCAAGCTGGTCCGTGTTCTTGTTAAGGGCGCAATTGTCCTTGGTATCCTCGACGCCATCGCCGTCATCGTCGGTGTCGCAGGCGTCGCCCTTGCCGTCCTTGTCCGTGTCCTTCTGATCCGCGTTCTTGCTGGTCGGGCAGTTGTCCTTGGTATCGAGGATGCCGTCGTTGTCGTCGTCGGTATCGCAGGCGTTCCCCTTGCCATCCTTGTCGGTGTCGGTCTGGCTCGCGTTCTTGACCGTCGGGCAGTTGTCGTTCGCATCGAGGATGCCGTCGGCATCGTCATCGGTGTCGCAGGCGTCGCCCTTGCCGTCCTTGTCCGTGTCGAGCTGGCTGGCGTTCTTGTTGCTTGGACAGTTATCGTCCTTGTCTGGCACGCCATCGCCGTCGCTGTCCTTGCAGGCGCTGCTGGTGCAGGGATAGATCGAGCAGACCCCGTCGATGTCATCCTGCACCAGCGTGCGGACGATCGTCCCCTTCGAGTAGGTCGACTTCATCACCGAGTTGGTGGCGTTCGAGTGATTGAGGCCCAGGAAGTGACCCTGCTCGTGGACAAGGAGGGACTGGGTATCAACCACGCCGGAGATGGCGCCATCCCCCCACTGATGATGCTGGGCATTGAGAGCGATGTGGGCGTAGGCGATCGAGCTACCGGAGAGCCAGAGCGGGGTGATCCCGATGATGTTCTCGGTGAGGGTCGTACCGTTGACGACCCCGGACCAGTTCTTGGTCCAGAAGATGGTGTTACCGACCCCCTTGGCCATGGGGTTGAGGTTCGTCGTGGCGCCGTCGTGCACGGCCTCGAAGACCGAGCAAGCAGGGGCGGACCAGGTGGCGAACCCGGCCTTGATCGACGCGAGGGCGGTCCCCTTGATCGAGGCCGGGAACGAGGTCTCGTTGACCTTGTACTTGACCGGGAGGCTGGACCACTTGACCCCGAAGGTGGTGTAAGCCTTCGCATCCGGTATGACCCCCGCGGCGGCGACCAGGGTCAGCAGCGAGAGCAACCCGAGGCGGCGGCGGCTCATCGGCCCCTCACGATCCGCACCACGTCCGCCATCAGCTTCGCCAGGGCCTCGCGGGGCTCAGGCTTGTGGGGCATCGGGCGCAGCTTGCCACCCACCATGCGCATCAGCTGCAGCCCTTCCATGTCCCGCTGCACCTTGTCGCCCCGCACGTGGTAGGCCGCCTGCGCCATCGCCGTCAGCCCCACCACGCCGCCCTGACCATCCTTGAGGAACAGCACCACCTCCTCGCCGACCTCCAGGCGCGCTTCTCCTGGAATGACCAGCGCCTCCTCGCCCACCCGGCCGCCGAGCTGACGCAGCACCAGCTCGCTGGCCTGGCGCCCCTTGAGCGTGCCGCTCACCTTCAACCTGGTCGTGGTGACGATCGCGGTTTTATCCTCGGTCCAGCTGCTCTCGATCGAGAGCACCGTGGCCCGCACGACCAGATCGGAGCGCTGCACGAGCTGCGCGCGGGTAAGCAAGAGCGCTGTGGTCGCCTGCGCGTCGACGGCGCTCAGAGAGAGCGCAAGGGCCAGCGCGGCGCCCATGATTTTCTGCCGAAACCTCATCATTTCAACATGTTCGCCAACGTGTTCAGTGAAATCAACAAGAAGCACAGAACCGGCCTTGAGCCGCCGACTGGCGAGCGCCTTGCACGCGATCCAGGAGCCATGGTCCTATGCGTCCCGATGGCCTCGGTGCAGGTGCAGGGTTTGACCAAATCCTTCGGGGATACACACATCCTCAAGGGGATCGATCTGCAGGTACCCTCGGGCGGATTCTGCGTGCTGGTGGGCCCCTCGGGCTGCGGGAAAAGCACGCTGCTGCGGTGCCTCGCGGGGCTGGAGGAGCCGACCTCCGGCAGCATTCACATCGGAGAGCGGGAGGTGACGAGGCTGGAGCCACGGGAGCGGGACATCGCGATGGTGTTCCAGTCCTACGCGCTCTATCCCCACCTCACCGTGCGCGAGAACCTGGCCTTTGGCCTCCGGCTCCGGAAGGCGCCGGAGGACGAGATCCGGCGCCGCGTCGAGGAGGCGAGCGGGCTGCTGGGCCTGGACGCGCTGCTGGACCGGCTGCCCAAGCAGCTCAGCGGCGGCCAGCGGCAGCGGGTGGCGATGGGGCGCGCGATCGTGCGGCGCCCCCAACTTTTCCTCTTTGACGAGCCGCTCTCCAACCTGGACGCCGCCCTGCGGAGCCAGGTCCGGGTCGATATCCGGAAGCTCCATGATCGCCTGGAGGCGACCAGCGTGTACGTGACCCACGATCAGGTCGAAGCAATGACACTGGCGGACGTCATGGTGGTGCTGCATCAGGGCAAGATCGAGCAGGCCGGGCCCCCGCTCTCGATCTACCAGCGGCCCGAGACCCGCTTCGTGGCAGGCTTCCTCGGGAGCCCGTCGATGAGCTTTCTCCAGGGCGTCGTCGACGCGAGCGGGGGCCTCTCCCTCGGCGAAGGGCAGCGGCTCGAGGCCCCTGCAGGCCTCAAGGCGGCGGCCGGTCAGGCGGTCGAGATCGGGGTGCGCGCCGAGGATGCGAGGCTTCAGCCGGGCTCTCCCTGGAAGATCCACGTGGACGTGATCGAAGCCCTGGGCAGCGAGACCTACGTGCACGGCGAGGGCCCCGGGGGGCGATTGGTGCTGCGGCTCCCCGCGCGGGCCCCGGTCCAGAAGGGGGAACGCATCGAGATCGGCGTCGCCCCCGAGGCCTTGCATGTCTTTGATCGCAAGACCGGGGCACGCCTCTGAGCCGGTTCCCCTTGCGGGACGGGCGAAACTGCGTCTCTCTTTCCTGGTGCCTCGCCACCACCTCTTGCCCCTGCTCTCGCTCCTTGTTGCCCTCGTCGCTCCGGCCGAGGCGGCCCCCCCTCGCGCCACCCTGCTCGGCGGCGATGCCTGCGTGCAGACCAGCAAGGGGTGCGCGCCGATCCCGCAGGGCGGGGTCCTCCCCTCGAACGAGGAGCTGAAGGCCGGAGAAGGCGGCGCTCGCCTCAGGCTCACTGACGGGACCACCCTCGAGCTGTCCCCGGAGGCTTCCCTCAAGATCCAGATGACGATGCCTGTCCCTCTGGGGCCTGGCGGGCCGGTCAAGGCCCAGACCATGACGCTGTCCTCGGGGCGCCTTCGCATCGACGCCTCCCCCTCGGGCAAGACCCGGCGCGCCGTCCTGCTGCGGGGCCCTCGCAAGGCCCAGCTCATCCTCTCCGGCGAGTCCGCCGTCAGCCTGAAGGATGAGACCCTCTCCGCGGTCAACCTCTCGGGAAAAATGCTGGCCACCACCGCCAACGACTGGAGCGAGATCCCCCCAGGCAAGGCCCTCTCCCTCACCAGGACCGACCCCAAGCCCCAGCTCCGTGACCCGCTCCCGACCCCTCGGTTCACCGGAGGCCGCTGGGCCACCACCAACCTCTCCGACACCCCCTTGCTCCTCACCTGGAGCGAGGCCCCCGGCGCCCGCTCCTACGAGCTCCGCCTGCTCAGCGACAAAGGTGCCCTCCTCAAGCGCCTCCCGCTCGGCGCCGAGCGCAACGAGATCAAGCTGCCAGACCTGCCCCCGGGCTCCTACGAGGCTCGGCTCGCCGCCCTCGACGAGGGCGGCCTGGAGAGCCTGACCCCGCAGCCTGCACGGCTCGCGCTGCTGGCCGTGGGCCTGCCCCCGGGAGGGTTCCGCTCGGGCCCCGCCTCCGTCCAGGTCTCCGAGGGGCAAAGCCTCTCCCTCGCCCACGCGGCCGGGGTCGAGCTGGCCTACGACAAGGGGGCCTCGTACGCCCCTGCGGGCCAGGAATTTGTCATGCGCGGCGACCTCCCGCGGTTGCTCCGGTTCCGTGTCCCCGGAGCGACCCTCGACGGCACCCTCCAGATCGAGCCTCGCTCCCTCGCCGCCGTCGTCGAGCTTGCCCCCAAGAACGCTCGCTGGCCCCGCGACACCGTGACCGGCACCATCCGGCTCGTCAACAAGTCCGGAAGTTCCCTACCATCGGACGTGCGGATGGTGCCCCGGGTCACCCTCGGGGTGACCCCCATCGAGGCCCGGTTCCAGGAAGAGGGGCCAGGCCTGCTCCGCGTGACCATCGCGCCCCAGGCGGGCTCTCTTCCGGCCGCGCTGCGCATCGAGGTCCACGATCAGCACGGGATCTACCTGGGGCGCGGCTTCCTCGAAATTGCCCCCTGAGTCCGCGCTACCCACCCCCCTGGAGCGTGATAGAAGAAGGGGATGAGCCTGCCACGCTTCACCCCCGTCGCCTTCTTGCTGCTGCTCGGGGCCTGCGCTGCCCCCGCGAGCAAGTCCAGCAGCGCCCCGGCCCCCGCAGCGGCGGCCGCCCCTGGCTCCATGGCCTCCGAAACCGAGGAACAGAAACCACCGGCGGCAGCGCCGACGGAGGCTGGTCAGGCCCTCCCCAAGCCCACCGATGCCAGGGAGAAAGGGGGCGAGAAGATGACGGGCGGCCTTGAAGGCGCTGTCCCCAAGGCGACCTCCCCGACCAACGACACGAGGCCTGGCAACGACGGCGCCGGTTCGCCCTCGCAGAACCTGGAAGACTTCAGGAACAGCAAGGCCATCGGCGGCAGCGGGAGCTACTCGGTGACCGTCAAGAGCGCGGCGGGGCTCGCCCCGGAAGAGGTTGGCAAGGCCGTCAACGGCGTCGCCTCGAAGACCGACGCTTGCTACGCGAAGGTCGTGAAGAAGAAGCCCACCGCGGGCAGCGCCACCCGCTTCGAGATCTCCGTGGAAGCAAGCGGAGCCGGGGCCGTGAAGATGGTCAGCGACGGGCTCAAGGATGGCGAGTGGGTCAAGTGCGTCGAGACCGCCCTCAAGGGCGTGAGCTGGCCCAAACCCTCGGAAAAAACGGGAAAAACCACCGTCGACTTCACCGTCGGAGGCTGAGCCCAGGGCCGTGAACTTGGCCCGCCCGCGGGGGCTCCGGCACCCTCGGCTGCATGACCTCCGCAGGCCCTTCCGAGCCACACCCGAACAGCCGCGGAGAGCTTCGCTTCATCGAGGCCCCCCAGCTCCCGCAGCTCCGCGGGGCTGCCACCGCGGCGGCGATGCTCTACGCCGAGATCCCTTACCTGAGCACCGCGCTCCGGGGCCAGCTGGGCGAGTTCATCGAGGCCGCCATCGAGGATGCGCTGGGCAAGGCCGGCATGCCTCGCTCCAGCCCCGCAGCAAGCACCTTCTCGGCTACCCTCGGCGAGCAGCTCACCCGGGTCCGTGCCCTCGGGCTCCGGGGCATCGTCCTCGCCCTGGGCTCCCTCGTCGAGGTCGCCGGCGTCAGCGGCGTCCTCGACCCGGAAGACAGCGCCACCCTCCGAGGCTGGGTGGCAGCCACCAGGCAGCACCCGGTCACCTTGCTGATGGACCGGAGGGACCTCGCCCTCGCCGGTTACCCGGCGCCCCAGCGCCTGGGCACCCTGCTTGGCTGGACCGAACCCCCCCGCGGCCCTCGCGCCGATCAGCCCCAGGAACGCAGCGATCATCGCCGCCTCGCCGAGGAGCTCCACGCGGCCCGGGGGCCCAAGCCCCTCAACGTCGTCGAGCGCCTCTTCCTCACCCGCTACGTGCCCCTCGCCGAGGCCGAGCTCCACGGCGAGCTCGACCCCTTCGCGCGCCAGGTCCGCGCGGACTGGGCCACCAGCTTCTCCCGCAGCTACACCGAGGCCTTCCAGGCCCTGCGAATCACCGGCAAGCGCCCCGCCATGGTCTTCGATGTCCCGCAGATCTCGGCCCGCATCGCGCGCCTGCACGGGGCGCGCGCCATCGAGCTGCTGCTGGTCGATGGCATGCGCTACGACCTCGGGCTCCGGGTCCAGGGCAGGCTCACCCAGGCCTTCGGCCCCCGGGCAGCCTGCGCCGACACGATGCTGCTCTGGTCCGCTCTCCCCTCGACCACCGCCAACCAGCTCGACCTCCTGGCCCACGGCATGGAGGCCCTCAACCGCCCTCTCCAGCCGGAAGATCCGGACAGCACCCACATCGCCCGGGAGCGCCACGTGGCGGTGCCTCGTCGCATCAAGGTCGGGCAGCGTGACCTGGTGAAGATCGACGCCGTCGAGGCCCGCCTGCGGGAGGCCGGCCCCCCCGTGCTCGAGCGCCTGGAGCAGATCGCCGACGAGGTCGCCCGCGGGGTCCTGCGCCACGCCGAGACGCTGCCGGAGCGCACCCTGCTGGTGGTCTTCGGCGACCACGGCTTCACCATCGACCCGAGCCCCTCCGGCTCCAGCCCCGCGCGCCAGGGCGGCGCCTCCCCCGAGGAAGTCCTTGTCCCGGGCTTCGCCTGGCTCATCGGCGGGGTTCACTGAGGTCTAGGTATCTCCGCACCGATAGCAGCGGCGCATCGGGTCGCAATGCCACTGCGTCACTTGCACTTGTCGGCGCACTTGTCGATGTTCGAGAGCAAGGAAACCGCGAGCAACTTGCTGCTGGGGTCGCAGAGGTCCACCTTGTTCTCGCACTCGTTCTTGCACATGACGTGGCTCTTGGTCTGTTTGCAAGTCGCGTAACAGGCAATGATTGCCTGGCAGTCAGCATTATCGATGCACTTGCTATCCTCGAGAAAGCAGGCGGGGCATTCCTGGTCGAGAAGAATACCTGGATCGAAACTGCTATCCTTGGAGCAAAGCATCTGGCCGACCTTGGTGTCTCTGGTCGCCTCGGCGCACACTTCGATACCCTTCTCCTTGCGGAGGCAGGTGTCGCTGAAGGCGTAGACGACCCCTTGCACCCTGCTCGTGGGGTCGTACGAGAGGTTGGAGCAGATCATCTTGGGGAGCGTTACCCGGATGAACTCCCCCTTCGCATTCTTCTGACGGGCCGCGGTCCAGCCGCTCGTCGGTGACTCCCGTGCGAAATCGAGCACCGTGAAGCGGCCTTGCGATTCGGCCCACTGGATGGCCACGTTGAGACGCTCCGGATCGGTGCCCTTGCTTGGCGGGATATCAAACTCGCACGAGTCAAGGTTCTCGGGGTCAAACCGGATGCCGCTCTTCTTGACCAGGGTTGCCCCTGTGAAACAACCGCTATTGCTGGCATCAAAGCAGGCGGGAGGGACAAACTGGGCGTTGAATGTGCTCTCGTCGTAGGTAGGCAGAGAAGCGCCGTTCTCCACCTTGATCGCCACGCACTCGCCATCAATGCAGGTGCTCAGATCCTTGACGCATTCCTTGTCCAGGCAGGCAAAGGTAAGTGGGACCTTGACAACCTTCGTTTCTTGCTCGACGAACGTGACCGCAATATCCCGTGATATCGTGTGCTTCTTCCCGCCGATGGCGACCGTGGTTGCCTTGATCTTCAGGAGCAACCGATCGTCGGTGGGGTCGATGTCATCCTTGGGTGTATCGAAAAAATTAAGAGAAGCAGGAAAGCGCTCGATCTCCTGACCCACGAGCAGGTTGCCTTGCTCGCCCCCGATCACGGTGTTTGAATTGTTGGCCCGCTCCCAGTCGATCTGGATGGACTCGATTTCCTTGGCGGCAGAGGGGTCATTGCCGCTGGCGAGCTCGCTGGTGATGACAAGAAAGGCCCCCGTCGCTCTCTTGTCTTCGCATCCAGCGGGGAGTAGCGCAGAGAGAGCAACCAGGGAGCAGGCGCAGCGAAAGAGGAGGCGTTTCATGGGGCGGCGGGGTCAGAAGCGGGCCCAGACCGGGACGGTGCCGGGGGCGATGGTGCCGGGCTGGGGATCTTTGACGTCAGGGCGGGTGAGCAGGTAGGTGGCGATGCCGCCGCCAATGAGCAGGCCGCCGCCGATGACCCAGCCGTACCAGGGGACGAGGCCCGCCTTGGAGCGCAGCGTGACCTGCACCTTGCTCAGCTGGTCGGTCTGGACGATGAGCTGGCTGCTGTGGGGTTCGGCGCCGCTGCGGGTGACGCGGAGGGTGTGGGAGCCAGACGGGAGCGTCCCCTCCCAGGTGCCCTTGCCCACGTCCTGGTTATCAATGTTGATCAAGTTCTCGGGCTTGTCGGTCTCGACGCGGACCTTGCCCTGATCGGGGCGCAGAGCGACCTCGATCACGGTGGTGCCCTTGTGGGCCACGGTCTCGGTGCGGGTCTCGGTGACAAAGCCGCGGGCGCGGATCTCGATGGTGTGCTTGTCGGCGGCGACCTCGCCCTGCCAGGGGGACACGCCTTGCTCGACGCCATCGACGAAGATCAGGGCGGAAGGGGCGCCGATGGCCTTGACGGACAGGGTGCCCTTCTTCTGGGAAGCGTCGAGGGTGATGTCGACCTTGTCGGCCTTTCCGCCGGAGACGGTGATCCGCTTGCTGGCCTCGAGGAACCCGACCTTCTTCACCGTGATGGTGCGCTCGCCGACGTCCATGAGGACGGACTGGGCGAGGGGGGTCTTCCCCACCTCGACGCCATCGACCAGCACCGTGGCCTCGCTCTCGTTGACCGAGATGGAGATGGGGGCCGTGAATTGCTTGAGGCCATCGAGCAGCTCGCGGGCATCGAGCTTGTCCTGGGCGGGCAGGTCATCCCCCTCCTTGAGGAGCTGCTCCAGCCGGGAGATCGCCCGCGAATAGTGCTTGGCGTCGCGCTCGGCGATGGCCATGTTGAACAGCAGCCGGGCGTCCTTGGAGAGGTTGTAAGCCTGCTCGAATTCTGCCTTGGCCCCCTCGTAGTTCCGGTTGTTGTAGAGCTCTACCCCCCGGTTGAAGGACGTGAGCGCGTCCCCCTTGAGGCTCTCCTTGAGGCTCTTCTTCTTGGCTGGTTTGGCCTTGGCACCGGCCGCAGGGTTGGCCCCCTGCGCCAGCGCCGAGGCCGGGGAAGCGAGCAGGGAGCTCGTGAGGAGAAGCGCGACAAGGCGATGATGAGCGGAACGAAGCACGGAAACCCTCCTCAGTCTTTGAGACCCTTCCCGAAGACACTCTTGCCACCCTGTGGCCTGGCCACCCCTACCTTAGTCGAAGGCACTTGCACAGAGACGGGAGGGGGGGGAGCAGAGGATGCGGCGGGAGGGGCCGAAGCGAGCACCACCTGCTGTACCGAGGAGGTGGCGCTGGGCGTAACGTTTGCGGATTCAGCAGGGGCTGCGGTGACGCTGGGGGCGAGCCCTGCGCCGGTACCGGGAGGGGTCGACGTGGGGCGAGTCAGCAGCACCGCGCTCCCGGCGGCGATGGCGAGGACCCCCACGGCGAGGGCGATCTTGGCAGGGCCTCCGAGCCCCCCGGGGGATGCCACGTCGAGCTGCGTGGGGGCCTCGGAGGAGAGCGCCGTGCGGGCCGCGGTCGTGGCCCCCTGGTGGGAAGGGACCGAAGGGAGCAGCGAGACGCCGCGCCCCTCGCCGGAGAGCAAGGTGCTGGCGGGGACGCCCCCGGCGACGGCCCGGACACGGGCGATGATCTCGGTGGAACGAGCGTCGGCGAAGGGCACGAGAAGCTCGGCGAATTCAAGGGCCGAGGCGGGTCGTGACTCTGGATCCTTGGAGAGGCCCTGGTGGATGAGACGGGCAAGGTCCGGGGGCAGGTCGGCACGCACCGACAGGATCGCGTCAGGCTCGGCGGTGAAGAGCTTGAAGAGCAGATCGTTGGGGGACTCGGCGAGGTAAGGCGTGCGACCGGTGAGGAGCTCGTAGAGGATCGCGGAGACCGAGTAGAGGTCGCTCCGGGGCGTCGCCTCGCGGGCGTTCCGTGCCTGCTCGGGGGACATGTAGAGCGGCGTGCCCAGGCCGGTGTTGGTCTGGGTGAGCTGCTGGGATTCTTTTCCGGGCTCCTGGGTGATCTTGCTGATGCCGAAGTCGAGCAGCTTGATGAAGTCGGGCTCGCCATCCCGCAGGATCACGAAGGCGTTGGAGGGCTTGAGGTCGCGGTGGATGACGCCCTTGCTGTGGGCCACGTGCAGGCCCCGGAGGATCTGCAGCACGAAGTGCACCGCGCGGGGCACCGGCAGGCCGGAGGGGGCCTCGCGCTCGATCAGCTCGGAGAGATCGCACCCCTGGAGCATCTCCATGACGAGGTAAGGCAAGCCGGAGGGCAGCACCCCGACGTCATCGACCCGCACGATGTGATCGGACTGGATCCCCCGGGCCGCGACCCCCTCGTTCATGAAGCGCTCGACGGCCCCCGGAACCCGGATCACATCGGGGCTGATGAACTTGAGCGCCACGTGCGACTTGAGGATCACGTGATACGCGGCCATCACGGCCCCCATCCCCCCCTCGCCGAGGATACGCTCGATGCGGTACTTCCCGTCGATCACCTCGCCGGGAGAAGGGTAAGCCGAAGCCGTGGTCACGCTCATCGCAGGGAGCCACGGTACCACAACCGACCCGTACCGGTACCATAGGCATGTGATATGCCTCCGCTGCGCAGGGTCGATGGAGAATTCTCTTTTCTAGACTCTTGCCCTGGACCTGCCCTCGGGCGCTACCCTGTGCGCCCTGATGGCTCCGTTTTCTTCCGACGCCAAGCGCGCCCGCGGCAACGAGATCGCCAGCGAAGACTTTTTGTTCCATCTCTACCGCGGCAGCGAGCTGCTCCAGGACAACCGGGTCCATGAGGCCAAGGAAGAGCTGGAGATGGCCATCCGGCTCCAGCCCCTCGACCCTCAGGGGCAAGACCTCCTGGGCGTCGTCTACTTTCGCCTGGGGATGTACCCGCGGGCCATCGAGATCTTCGAGCAGCTGGTCCACGAGTACCCGGAGGAGCGAACCCCCCGCATCAACCTGGCCCTCTGCTACCTCAAGACCGGCCAGGCGATGAACGCGCGCCAGCTGCTGGAAGAGACCGTGATGCTGCACCCGGACAACGCCCGGGCCTGGGGGTACCTCGGCCTCGCCTTCGAGCGCCTGGGTGATTACATGAAGGCCCGCGAGGCCTTCACCCGGGGCGGCCAGGAGGGCATGACCCGGCGCATGGATGAGCTGCTCAGCGAGCAGGCCACCCCGGCCCCTCGCAGCCGGCGCCCCACGACGCGCCCCCCCGAGCCCTTCCAGGAGCTGGAAGATCACGACCCTCCGGCGCGCTCGCCCAGCGTCCCGCCCCCCCCGGTCAGCCTCGGCGCCGCCCGGATCCCCTCGATGCTGCCCCCCTCGTTCTCCGAACCACCCTCCATCGAATCGACCCAGTCGCTGCTCCCTGCGACCGATTTTGCTCGACAGAAGTTGCTGATCTTCCCCAGCGGCGGCGCGGTCCAGCACGAGAGCGGTCTGCTCCTGGTGAGCACCCCCGACGGTTTTGCCTGCCGCCAGGAGGCGATCCGGGGCCTGATCGGCGCCCTGAACGCCAGCCCCCAGGCCGACCCCTTGCCGCGGCTGCTCCGGGGCAGACCCCAGCAGGAAGGGCTCGGCGGCTCTTCCCCCCTGTACGGGTACTCGGGGGCCAACCGCCTGATCCTGGGGCCGACCTCCGAGGGCGCCCGGCTCCACGCCTTTCTCCTCCGCGATGACGTGGCGTTCCTCCGGGAAGAGCTGCTGCTCGGCTTCGATAGCACCCTCACCTACGAGAACGGTCGCCTGGCGGTGGGCGACGGTGAGGCCGTGGCCCTGGTGCAGCTCCGGGGGGCTGGCCCCGTGGTCCTCGAGACCCGGCGCCCCCTGGGGGCCGTCGAGGTGCTCCCGGGGGAGACCTTCACCGTCCGCCAGGAGCTGGTGCTGGGCTGGCACGGGCGGCTGGCCCCTCGCGTCCTGCCGCTCAGCGAATCCCCCGCGGGGCAGCGGGGCCTCCTCGCCTTCGAGGGCGACGGGTCGCTGCTGATCGAGCTGCCCGTCTAGCCCCCGGCGGCCTGGCGGCGGGCCTTGGCGTCCACCGCCTCGGCAAAGAGACGCACGTACGAGGCCCCGCTGGTCAGCGAGTACACCAGCGACAGGTACACCAGCACCCGACCGACGTGGACCAGATCCACCTCGCCCAGGTCGTACACGATCAGATCGATGCGGTACGGGTACCCGATGATCAGGCACAGGATGCCGATCATCTGCAGCGCCGTCTTCGCCTTGCCGTCGTCCCCCGCCGCGATCACCACGCCTTCCGACGAGGCGATGCTGCGCAGCCCCGTGATCGAGAACTCGCGGCCCAGCAACAGCACCACCACCCAGGCCTCGATCCGGCCCAGGTGCACCAGCCAGATCAGCGTCGCCATCACGATCAGCTTGTCCGCCAGGGGGTCAAGGAACTTACCCAGGACGCTCACCAACCCCTGCCGTCGGGCGATGTAGCCGTCAAAAAAATCGGTGATCGCCGCCAGCGCGTAGACCCACGCGGCCCAGAAGCAGTCCCGGGGGGCCCCCCGCTGGATCAGCGCCAGCACCAGCGGGATCATCACGATCCGCAGCCCCGTGAGCAGGTTCGGCAGGTTCACCGCGTCCTCTCGCAGCGTCTTCCGCCGCGCCGCCCGCTCTGCCTTGCTATCAACCCCGGGTTCTTGCTCGCTCACCATCCCCCCCATCCTACCTCAGATCCGCCCCCTCCCCTCGCGCCATCACCAGTGGTACAGCCCCACCCCGTGACGACCCCCCGCCTCCCTCGCCTCGCCCTCCTCGCCGCGCTCCTCCTCACCTCGCCGCTCCTCGCCCCCGCCTGCAGCCGCCAGGCCGAGGGCGACCGCTGCGACCGCAACAGCGGCGACAGCGACTGCGAGGATGGCCTCGTCTGCACCAACATCGGCGCCTCCATCGCCCTCTGTTGCCCACCCCAGGGCCAGACCGTCAACGTCCCTGCCTGCATCCCGGGCCTCGTCAACACCACCGGCGGCTCCGGTGGATCATCCGGAAGCTCCGGACAATCCGGAACTTCCGGACAGAGCGGCGCCGCGGGGGAAGCGGGCTCCGCAGGGGCCTCGGGCGAGGCCGGCACCGCGGGCGCCGCGGGCGAGGCCGGCGCATCAGGCGTGGCCGGCTCCGCGGGCGAGGCCGGGCAAGGGGGCTGAACCTTGGGGGTCGATCTGCTGCTGCTCCGCGCCCAGGAGGCCCTGCTGCTCGCCGTGCTGCTCTCGCTGCCGGTGCTCGTCGTGGCGCTCCTCATCGGCCTGCTGGTCTCCATCTTCCAGGCCACCACGCAGATCCAGGACGCGACCCTCGCCCACCTGCCCCGTCTCCTGGTGGTGGCCGCGGGCCTCGCCCTCTTTGGCCCCTGGATGGCCCGCCACGTGGCAGGCTTCGCCGTCCGCGTCTTCTCCGGAGGTTGAATGTCTCGATGCACGCTCTCTCCCTCGCGGCTCCCGGAGCTGGAGCCCGGGGCCACGGTGCGGGTCGGTGGCCGGGTGCTGCTGGCCGGCGACGCGCTGACGCTGGCGGATGCGCTGGGGGTGGTCCAGGTCAAGGGAGGGCCTGGCTGGGCAAGCGGGGTGGTCGAGGGGGATCTCCTCGAGATCGAGGGCGCATGGAGCGGCCACCACCTCACCGGGGCCCGGGTCCTGGGCCTCACCCGGCCCCGGGCTCCGGCCCCCACCGGGGATGTCCGGAGGTTCCTGACAGGCGGCGCAGGTCGGCGCCTCCAGCAGAGGACACGGGTGATCGCCGCCCTCCGTGGGCACCTGGAGTCCGAGGGCTTTTTGGAGGTCGAGACCCCCGCGATCGTCCCCTGCCCTGGCCTCGATCTGCACCTCGATGGCTGCGCAACGGACGGGGGGTACCTGATCACCTCGCCCGAGTACCAGATGAAGAGGCTGCTGGTGGGCGGTCTCCCGCGGATTTTTCAGCTGGCGCGCTGCTTCCGCAAGGGTGAACTGGGGCACAACCACAACCCCGAGTTCACCATGCTCGAGTGGTACCGGGCCTTCGCCGATCACGAGGAGGTGATGGACGACACGGAGGCGCTGGTCCGCGAGGCCGCGAAGGCCGCAGGGAGCCCGGGAGAATTCCGGGTAGGTGCGCGCCGCGTCGACCTGCAACGCCCATTCCTGCGGCTCACCGTGGCCGAGGCGTTCGCCCGCTACACTGCCCTCTCGGAAGGCGAGATGCTGCGCTGCGCCCGCGAGGACGAGGACACCTACTTCCGGGCCCTGGTCGAGCAGATCGAGCCGGCCCTCGGGGCGCTGGATCAGCCGGTCTTCCTCCTGGATTACCCGGCGAGCCAGGCCTCTCTTGCCCGGAAGAAACCCTCGGATCCGCGCTACGCCGAGCGCTTCGAGCTCTACGCCGCGGGCATCGAGCTGTGCAACGGCTTCGGCGAGCTCACCGACCCGGCAGAGCAGCGCGCTCGCTTCGAGGCCGACCAGCGCGAGCGAGCCCGCCGCGGCTTGCCTGTTTACCCGCTGGACGAGCGTTTTCTGGGAGCCCTCGAGGAAGGGATGCCCCCCGCCAGCGGCAACGCCCTGGGCCTCGATCGCCTGATCGCCCTCGCCTGCGGTGCAAGCACCATCGGGGAGATCCAGGCTTTCCCCGCCCCGCTCGTGTGATCCCAAGTTCCGTGATGGCCAGCGTAACCCGCAGCCGACCCTCTCCGGCAGCCGCAGCCGCAGCCGCAGCCGCAGCCGCAGCCGCAGCCCCAGCCGCAGCCGCAGCCGCAGCCGCAGCCGCAGCCGCAGCCGCAGCCGCAGCCGCA
>JALOQB010000180.1 GCA_025453595.1 Polyangiaceae bacterium | reverse complement strand
GTGCGTAGCAGCAGCGCCTGCTCCTCGGCCTCCTGGCGCCTCGCCCGGGCCTCTTCCAGGGCGCTGCGCTCCTCCTGGAGCGACTGCCGCAGCGCCAGCGCCAGCTCGATCTGGCTGGCGACGCCGCGCACGAACAGGGCGCTCTCTGGCTGCTGCTCGATGACCCCTTCCGACGTGACCAGCAGCACGCCCTCGGTCGAGGAGCGTACGACCAGCGGCACCGCCATCAGGCTCTGGATGCTGGGGGCGAGGCCCTCCCAGAGGTGCAGATCCGGGTCCTCGCGCCGCGAGAGCATCACGCCGCGGCCTTCGGACTGAAGCACCAGGGGCCGGACGCTCTCGAAGAGCGAGGTCACCCCGTACGGATCCCCCCCGGTGGTGAAGAAATCCGGCGAGATCAGCGCCCCCGGTACCTTCACCGCCCCGCTCGCGAACCCCTCGGTATCGATCAGGATCGCCAGGATCTCCCGGAGCACTTCGCCAGGATCGCTGTACAGGATCGCCTGCGAGAGCGTCACCAGGATATCGAGCTGGGCCGTCTGCCGCATGTTGCGCCTCGACAGGTTGGCGTTGAGCGCGAGCTGTGACTCGAGCTTCACCAGCAGACGCCCCATCGCCCGGTCCGACCGCGAGGGGGGCTCCTGCGCGCCGAACTGGGGGGCAGGCCTGGGCCCCGTGAGCTGCAGCAGCGCGTCCTCCACCTCCTGGAGCGACGGCGACCGGAAGACCAGGTCCGTCGCCCCCAGCTGCAGCGCCAGCTCCCTCACCCCGGGCTCCGATTCGACCGAGCTGAGCAGCACCACCGGGAGCTGGCCGCAGTTGGGCAGGTTCCGGATCACCGTGATCAGATCGAAGCCATCGTGCTCCGGCATCTGCACGTCCGCGATCACCGCGAAGAAGTCGTCCTGGCGGAGCAGGTCCACGGTCTCCCGGAAGGAGACCGCCATCTGCGTCAAGAACCCCAGGCTCGCCACCTTGCGCTGGAGCATCAGCCGCCGCGTGTCATCCTCGTCCACCAGCAGCAGCTTCCGCCCTCGCCCCTCGATCTCCTGCACCCGGGGCTGGCTCGGCAGGTACGAGCGGATCACCTGCACCAGCCGCGCGGGCTCCACCGGCTTCTCCAGAAAATCCGAGAACCCGGCCCCCAGAAGCTGCCGGGCCGAGTAGCCGCTGATGCTCCCCGAGCACGCCACCACCGGCATGCCCCCGCCCTTCATCGCGCGGATCTGCTTCACCAGGTCTGTCCCGTGGGTGTCGGGGAGCACCAGATCCAGCAGCACCAGGTCCGAGGGCTGCTGGCGCAGCTGCGACAGCGCGGTCGCGCCGTTCTCCGCCTCCCGCACCCGGAACCCCGACTTCTGCAGCGTGTGCCTCAGCACCCGCCGCGTCACCGGGTTGTCCTCCACGATCAATACTTCCCTGTGCAACCCTGTCACTTGCGCCTCCATCGCCTCGCCCCTGCCAGCCCCAGCCCCAGGATCCACCCGGAGCCCCACCCATGGTAGGGAGTTTCTGTGGATTGAAAATTACATCCCACGTGGCCCTGCTCGAAGCGCACCCCCTCGAGCCGCAACGCCGGCGCCCAGGTGCGGCCTCCTGGCGCCTCCGCCTCGGTGACGCTGGCCTCCAGGAAGATCCGCGAAGAGGCGCAGTTCTGGTGCACGATCACCGCATGGAGGGGCTGCCCCCCTTGCAGCTCGACCTCCAGCTCCCCCTCCTGCCCCTCGACCCCGCGCAGCTCCATGTCGGCCGCGTCGGGCTCCGGGAAGCCCGAAGGCCCCGGATGAAAGCCCAGCGGAGCCCCCCGCTTGATCAGCAAGCTCCACCGCAGGGAGCCCTCGTCGAGGGGCTGGAGGGTGACCCGGATCCGCGCCCGCGTCGCCCCCGGCGGGGGCTGGTAGACGTAGCGGAACGTCGATTGCAGCGCCATCACCTCCCGCAGCTGCTCGCAGCTCTTCCCCAGCGCTCGCCCCGCCTCTTCAAGCCCCCAGAGCCCGGTCCGCTGCACCTCATCCAGCGCCAGCTCTCGCCTGCACCCCAGCAGCCCCCGCGTCTGAAGCACGTCCCGCACCCGGAGCAGCTCCTGCGAATCCAGCTCCCCCTGCTGCATCCTCTGCTCCGCGGCGCCCAGCACCGAGATCGAGAATTCACCGAAATCCGCCCCCCGGGTCAGCCTGGCGGCCGCCTCCCACAGCAGCGCGTCCGCCCGCTCGGCCCCCAGCACCTCCCGGATCTCCCAGGCCGCTGCCCCCACGATCGCCCCGTCCTCGTGCACCTCCCCGGTCACGTCCTCGGGGCACCGCCGGCCCACCCCCCGCAGGTCGCGCCGCAGCGGCTCCGGCAACGACTCCCCCAGCGCCGCGTCCCCGTTGAGCGAGGCCGCCACGTAGTCCGCCAGCCCCTCCTCGATGGCCCCAGCCATCGGCGCAAATCCCCCCTCGTCCACCGCGAACTGCCCCTCGCTGAAGCCGATCGCACGGTGCGCCACGTGGTGCGTGTACTCGTGGAGCAGCACGTCCGAATCCAGGGCAAAATCCGCGTAATTCCCCTGCCCAAGGGCGATCAACCCGGCGAGCCCCTCCTGCGGGAGCCCCAGCGGCGAGTAGTACGCGTTGTCCATCCGCGCACCGCCGCGGCCGGCGTTCACCACCACCCCCAGCCGCCACTCCTCCCCGGCCATCTCCACCCCAAGCCGCCCCTGGAAGAACCCCTGGGCGCGGCGCCCATGGTGGTACGCCTGCACCGCCGCAAAGGCGTCCTCCGGGTCCTTCGGGTCCTCCGGCGGGTTGTAGAGAAAATCCATACCATCGGAGGGCCCCGCGCTCTCCTCGCAGAGCAGCGCCTTCGCGTCGCCGCCGGCGTACTGGAGCACCGACAGCAGGCCATCCGCGGCGCGCAGAGAGGTGGCCCCGGGCGGCAGGCCGCTCAGCTCTCGATCCACCGTGGAGACCGACGAGACCGGGTCCTCCTCGAACACGCGGCCCAGCACCGGGCGACCCAGCGGCTGCCGCAGCAATGGCGCCCCGGAGGCGGCGTCGAGCACCAGCTCCTCGCCCCCGGCCACGGTGACCTCCGTGCGGCAGGACCAGGCGAGGCGCCCCTGCCCCCCGGAAGGCAGGACCAGCCGGGTCAACGCGAGGGAGCCCAGGGGCGCCTCCAGCAGGCGAGCGCAGCGGGCCCCGATGGCCCCCGGCGGCAGGGCAGGCCCCGACGGCGCCAGCGACCGGACCAGGGATGTATGGAGGATTTCTACATCTGCGCCGCGCACCAGCGCCAGCGCGCCACCGCCGCGCACGGGCATGCCAGCCCAGCGCTGGTCGAGGCGCACCAGCGCGCCGGAGGTGGCGTGGATCACGGAGCGCGTCTCCAGGGTGGCCCCGGTCGGGAGCGAGAGGGAGCGGGCGAGGTGAGCGCGGGTGAGCTCTGCCGGCGGAGCCCCCGCCAGGGCGCTACCCTCCACGCCAAGGAGGGCGAGCAAGACGAGCAGAGCGACCCGAGGACGGACCATGCGGACCG
Source organism: Polyangiaceae bacterium (assembly GCA_025453595.1). Classification (GTDB taxonomy): domain Bacteria; phylum Myxococcota_A; class Polyangia; order Polyangiales; family Polyangiaceae; genus JANWXX01. Next base: position 11,230 of record JALOQB010000180.1, on the reverse strand, counting down.
CTTCAGCAACGGCTGTACCAGCCGGCGCGCGGGCGAAGCGAGGCCCGGAGGCCAGGGGATCCGGGGGAGCGACGGGACCGAAGAGGTCGCCAGGCAGGGCGCTGCGGAGGCAGCGGTACGGGGTGGGATCCCGGCCTGAGACGCGGTGTTCGATCGCGAGACGGGTTCAGCTGGAGGGGCGAGACGCGCCCCGGGTCTTCGCGGTCCGCGAGGGGGCCGGGGGCTGGAGTAGCTCGGAGAGGAAGTCGAGCACCGCGCGCACCCGGGGGGCCTTGTGGAGGTCCCGGTGGACCATCTGCCAGATGACCCGCGGCTCGGGGGACGAGCGGGTCGAGAGGCGCTGCACCGTGGGGTCTCCGTCCGCCACCGCCCGCGGGAGCAGCCCGATGCCCAGCCCCCCCGCGGTGGCGGCGTAGATCGCCGTGACGCTGTCCGCGCGAAGGGCGATGCGCCCGCCGTCCAGCCGGGCTTCCATCCACTCGTTCTCGGTCAAGAACGCCCGGGAGGCGCCGAAGAGGATCACCTCGTGGCCGCGGAGACTGCGGTCCGGCTCCGGCGGGGCCCCCTTGCGGGCGAGGTAGGCGGGGGAGGCGTAGAGCGCCAGCTCGATCTCGGCGAGGCGCCGGGCCACCACGCTCGGCTGCTTGGGCCGGGTGAGCCGCAGCGCGATGTCCGCCTCGCGGCGGGCCAGGTCGAGGGGGCGGTTGGAGCAGATGAGGTCGAGGGTGAGGTCCGGGTAGCGATCGTGAAAGCGCCAGAGGTGCGGCAGGATGAAGCGCGTCGCCAGCATCTCGGTCGCCGTGATCCGCACCGTCCCCGACAGCCGCTCGTTGGCCCCGCTCAGCTCCCGCTCCGCCGCCAGCACCTCGTCCTCGACGCACTGGGCCCGCCGCACCAGATCCAGGCCCGCCGCGGTGGCCGTCCAGCCCTCCGGGGACCGCTCGAACAGCCGCACCCCGGCCCGCTGCTCCAGCGCGGCGAGGCGACGACCCACCGTGGTGGGGTCCATCCGCAGCGAGGCGCCCGCCCGGGCCAGCGTGCCGTGCCGGTGGATCGACAGCACATGCCGCAGATCGTCCCAGTCCAGAAGCCCGTTCGCCCCGCTCATCACCGGGCGACCTTAAGACGCCGATGAAGAGCCGCTGGGCGAAGTTCCGCTCCAGGCGCAGCTTCATCACCTTCTCCGAGGAAGCCTCCACGTCGTACTCGATCCGTTTGAACTCAAAGCGCTTCTTCTCCGTGTCGTAGACGGTGAAGCTCGCCCGGTTGTCGTAGTCTCGCGGCTGCCCCACGGACCCGACGCTCACGATGTACTTCTTCTCTGGATCCAGGGTGAAGTCATTGTCCGGGAGCTCCTCCACGCTCGACGGCGTCAGCGCGAAGACCTTGCACAGGTGCGAGTGCCCGATGAGGGTGATGTGACCCAGCTCCTCCCAGATGCCGAGGCACTCCCGGGCCTGCTCCGGCGCGAAGATGTACTCGAACTCTTCGAGGCGCACCGGGGACCCATGGCAGAGCAGCACGTTGTCCGCCTCGAGGCGCTCGGAGTAGGGCAGCCCGCGGAGCCACTGGAGGTTCTCGGGGGTCAGCAGGCGAGCGTGAGAGTCAAGGGCCTGCCGGGCCGCCTCGTAGTAGTACGAGTAGTCCATCCGGCCCGCCACCGCCGCGTCGTGGTTCCCCAAGATCGTCACCCGCGCCACCTTGCGCACGATCTCGGCGCACTCATTCGGGGACCCCCCGTACCCCACGGTGTCACCGAGGCAGTAATAGGTGTCGATCTGCTCCTGCTTGTAGGCCTCCAGCACCGCCGAGAGGGCCTCGTAATTGGCGTGAACGTCGCTGAAGATGCCGAGACGCATGGGTCCCCGGAAGCTATCACCCCAAAACTTCCGTTGCGAGAGCTTTGCGTCGACTAAGCTGACCGCTGCGATGAATTCTACCCCTGCCGCGGACATGGCGGCCTCCTGCATCGAGTACGCGCAGCGCGCCCTCGGTGTCGAGCTGGACTACACCTCGGACACCCTGCCCATCCTCGATCACTACCTCCAGCAGGCCGCCCGGACCGCCGGCAAGCGCCCCGAGGCCCTCTCCCTCATCACCCAGGTCGCCGCCGCCTACTTCGGGGAGCTGCTCCAGCGTCGCTTCGACTGCTGGTGGAAGATCGAGGGCGATCCGACCCAGTGGGTGATCCGCTTCCGCCAGGTCTACCTCGAGCTCTGCCCTCACGACCTGGTCGTCGCCGCCCTCGGCCTCCCCCTCCCCGAAGACGCCCCCGAGGCCGGCTTTCACATCGACCCGGACGACATCGAGTTCATCGGCGCTTACCTCGCCGCCCTCCCTCCTGTCACCGAGGAAGACTTCCGCCTCCTCAGCACCCGCTACGATACCCTCGAGACCGTCGTCGACCAGCTCAAGGGCCGCGCCGTCGCCCGCAACCTCGGCGAGGTCTTCTTCGACGACCCCGACTACGACGAGGGCTGACCCGCCCTCAGCGCGAGCTCGCGGGCACGGCCTCCGGCGGTGCGTTCCCCAGCGTCACCCACCCCGGCGCCTCCAGCACCCGCACGGGCCCCTGCACGTCCCCCAGGAAGCTCCGCCCCTGCACCGCGTACCGCCCCCTCGGAAACCCCGCCAGCGTCGCCTCTCCCCCCGGCATCACCCACGCCACCGCCACCCCGTCCACCACCACGTACCTCAGCCCGTCCTCCTGGTTCTTCACCACCAGCCCCTCCGCCGGCGCCCCCGCCACCCCCGTTACCTCCCCTGGCCGCTGGCGAAACGCCCCCTGCTCTTCCCTCCCCAGAAAAATACCCCCCTGCCCCGGCACCATGGCCCCCGCCACCCGCGCCCCCAGCGGCGGGCAGGCCAGGTCAGAGACCGGAAGTTCCATACGCCTGGAGCGCTCGCTCAGCTCGAACAGGATGCCCCCCCCGGAGCGCCACGCGAACTGGGCGCGCACCGGGAGCAAGCCCGGCGCGCAGAGGGACCAGGAAGGATCGATGGCCACCAGCTCCAGCAACAGGCGGCAGAGCAGCGCTGCCCCCAGGTTGGGCTCGGGCAGCGGGGCGAGATCAAGCAAGAGGGTGCCCAGCGGCGAGGAGAGCTCCCAGCGCCGCGGCGTCAGGCCGAGGCGCGCCGGGGCTGCCCCGCGAGGAGAGGCCTCCCCCGGCAGCAGGGGCAGCACATCGAGGCGCCGATCCCCGAGCAGCGCACGGAGGGACCCCGGCGGCGCCGGGCGGTACTCGTGGCCCCCGGGGAACACCAGCGCATGACCCAGCTGGTCAGCCCGCGCTCGCAGCTCGGACCCGGGCGGGACCGGGAACGCACGTGAGTCAAAAGAGACCCTGAGGCGCCCCCCTTCTGCGATGGCGATCAGCCAGCGGAGGGAGGTGAGGCGGCGGCCGATGGCGACCCCTTCGAGGGAGACCTCGGGCACCTTGGGCGGGGGCGAGAGGTCATTCATACGCCACTCGCCGACGAGGAGCAAGCCGGTGGATTCACGGGACGAGATGGGGTCGATGGGGATGACGCCATCGGCCCGGATGGGCTCTGCCGGGGGCAGCTCGACGGGGAGAGCGACGGAGCGGGCGCCCTCGGCGGAGAGGACAGGGGTAGGCGGCCGCGAAGGGGCAGAGGCGCGAGGGGCGGGGCGAGCGCTGGGAGAGGGGGCGGTGGGAGGGGCGCTGGCGAGGGGAGCCGGGAGGATGGAGGCGTTGGGGCTGATGGAGGAGGGGTTGGGCCCGGGGGTCTCCCGCTCCTGGGGAGAGGGCGGAGCGGGGGCGCAGGCAGCGACCAGCGCGAGGAGCAAGGGCCCGAGGCGCATCATCCGAGGGAGAAATCGCGGATGCTGAGGACCCCCGGCAGGAGCGGAGGCGCGTGGGTCGAGTGCTGGGTGTCGAGGAGCACGGAGGCGGCCTCCGGGTAGGTCTCGAGGAAGATGTTGCAGTTCCCCGGTTCGTTGTCGAAGGAGGCGATGACCTGACCGATGCGGCGCAGCAGCGGCGCCTGGCCCCGCTTGAAGAGCTCGTCGCTCATCTCGAAGGTGGGTTTGCACACCAGCTCGGTGCCGACGACCCCGATGGGGAAACCGTGATCGCGAAGGCTCTGCCAGCTGCCGAGGCTCATGTTGGGGAGGTCACGGCCCGTGAGGTACACCAGGGTGGCGCCGGCCTCGTACACGGCGTGGGCGAAGGCGACGGCGCCGGCGAGGGGGCGATCGTGGCGCAGCATCGGGTCGGTGAAGAAGCGATCGCGCCAGTGGGTCTGGGCCTCGGCCACCAGGGCCTCGTCGGTGACGCCGAAGGGGGCCAGGCTGTCGGCGAGGCCGTAGCAGATGTTCTCTACCTCGACGGAGGCCAAAATCCGGGAGGCCTCGGGGCGCGAGCTCTCCCAGACCGAGGCGACCTCACGCAGGATGGCCACGGTGCGAGGACGGTTGTCGAGCAAGGTCCCGTCGAGATCGAAGACGATGACCGGCGGTCGAGGGTCGTGCCTGGCGCTGGCGACGCGCTCGATCACGCCGCGCAAGAAGGAGTGCTGAGCTTCCGGGGCCAGGGTCGGCTTGGACGACATCGGCGCGGGGCTAGCACCGCCCCGCCGCTGCGCCAACGCCTAGACGACCCTGAGCCGCGCGATGGTCATCCCCCCCTCGACCCCCTTGAGCTGCACCTGCTCCTGCCCCCGCATCGCCTTCGGGTCGAGGAGCCCTCGCCCCAGCGCCTCGCGCGCGGTGGCCTCCGGGACCACCAGCTCGCCGCTCTCGGCCTGCCCCTGGAGCCGCGCGGCGACGTTCACGGTCTGCCCAAAGTAGTCGAGCACGCCGTTGGCCGTCACCGCGTAGCAGGGGCCGGCGAAGAGGCCGAGCTTGACGTGGGTCCGGGCGCCGTGAGGCTGCTCCCTCCGGAACCCCTCGAAGGCCGCCAGGATCGCCATCGCGGCGCTGACCGCCTCCATCTCCTCCGCGAACACCGCCATCACCGCGTCGCCGATGGTCTTGACCAGGGCGCCGCCGTGCAGCTCGATCAGCCGGAAGAGCAGCTCGAAATGCTCTTGCACCAGGCGAAACGCCGCCGCGTCCCCCACCTCCGCGTAGAGCTGCGTGGACCCGGTGAGATCGCTGAACAGGAGCGTCACCCGGGTGACCCGGAGCGTGGTGCCGGGGCGAAGCAGCTCCCCGGAGAACTGGCGCCGGAACAGCGGCAAGGCCCCCAGCTCCCGCGCGGTGACGGCCTGCTGCGCCCAGGTGCTGCGCTCGATCTTGCCGTGCCGCTCGTCCTCCGCCTCGTTGCGCAGGCGCACCTGGCCGCGCGGGCCGATCCGCAGCTCTTCCGGGAGCCCCTGGGCCGACACCTCGACCTGCGCAGGCCCTCCGGCCTCGACCAGCAGCCGGGACCGGGCGCCGCCCCGCACAAAGAGGCGATAACGCCCTGGCTCCGGGGGCGCCCCCAGCACCGCCACACCCCGGGGAGGCAGGATCCCCTGGCTCAGCACGTGGGGCACCCGCGCCGGACCGGCGATGCAGTACGGCCCCTCCTGCACCCGACGCACCGCGCTGCAGGGCGCGAAGGTGACCTCCATCGCGTCCTCCATCTCGAGCCCAAACTCGACCTCGCAGAGCTGGCAGGCCCCGTGGGCGGCGAGCTGCTGGAGCGTCGGCACGCTCTCCACCGCGACCCGACAGCTCGGACAGACCAGCTCCCACCGCAGCTCGAGCAAACCCGCGCGGACCCCCTCCAGCATCCCCTCCAGCACGGCGCGTCGCCCCAGGGACCACCGCTCCGCCAGCTCGTTCGGCCTCATCCGGGCCACATCGAGATCATCCCCCTGCCTCAGCATCCCCCCCAGGCGCTCGATCACCGGCTCGCTCACCTTGCCCCGCAGCGCCCGCAGCGCCGCCCCCAGCCCCTCCTCGTTCACCCGCGGAGGCAGCCCCGGGGGCGGCTCCTGGCCCCGGGCCAGCGCCCCGTCGATCCGCTCGATCTCGTGGCAGATCTCGTCGATGGACTGGCGCGCTCGCAGCTTCAAGATGGGCGTGAGCAGCGCCGTCCGGGGCTGCATCACCAGCCGCAGCTTCACCTGGCATCCGGAACTTCCGGACTCGAAGGAGAAATGCATCTGCAGCGAGGAGATGGGCCCTCCATGCATGCGCCGCTCCAGTCGGAACCACCGCTCCAGCTCCCACTCGGCGGGCCGCTCCTCGTACTCGACCTCGAAGCCCCCGAGCTGGGTCGACCCGAGGAACCGCGCCGCCCCCACGCTGGCAGGGCGGTACTGCACCGGCGCCATGCCCACGGCGCGGTTGGTGCGGTCGGTGTTGGTGATCACAGGCCAGAGGGCCCCCACCGTGCACCGGGCGAGGACGGTGCGCTCCACTTCGATGGCCATGGGGCCGCATGGTACACCCTCTGCTCTCCAAACAATCTCCTCGGAGCGAGGCGCCCTCGGGTGCTATGCGACACACCATGCGCGGCCCCCTCTCCATGCTCCCCCGCCAGGCCTACGGCCTGCTCCACGAGATCGCTCGCCACCTGCTGCGACGCCCGGTGATCGGGATCGTGGTCGTGGGCTTCAACGAGGAGGGGCAGGTGCTGCTGATCCGTCGCGGCGACACCGGAGGCTGGGCGCTCCCGGGGGGGACGCTGGAGTGGCACGAGACCTTGACGCACACCGCGCACCGCGAGGTGGAAGAAGAGGCCGGCGCCACGGTCACCCGGATCCGCCGGATCTCCGGCGTCTACTCGCGCCCGGACCGGGACCCTCGCTTCCACGCGGTCACGGTCTGCGTCGTCGCCGACGTGGCGGGCCCCCTCCGGGGCCCGAAGAATCGCCTCGAGATCCGCGATGCTCGCTTCTTCCATCGAGAGCAGCTCCCCACGGGGCTCTCGATGGGCTGCGATGACATGCTGACCTGGGCCCTCCAGGGGGGCGACGCTCAGCTCGAGTAAGCGCCGCCCTGCCCGGGGTTCACTTGGGGTCGAGAGAGCCGTCGCCACCACAAGCGGTGAGTTTGTCCGCGCAGCCCTTGTAAGCAAGCCCCTTGGTGATGCCCGAACCAGCAAGGGGACCACACACCGCAACGGTTTCGGTCGTCCCCTCTGGATTGTTCGGATCGCGGCAGACCCCACCACAGGCCACCGACTTGTTGCAGCCAGGGTCTGCCTCGCAGTCAGTGAGGATCTGCTTGCAATCCTTGTCACCACCGGTGACTGCGCACATCGCCTTGGCGCACTCGCTGGCGTTGGCGTCATCACACTTCGAGATCGGCGGCAGTTCGTCCGCGGTCTTGCCGCAGTACTTGGTCTCGCCGCCGGAGCCCGCGGTGCCAGAGCCCGCGGTGCCGGAGCCCGCGGTGCCGGAGCCTGCGGTGCCGGAGCCTGCGGTGCCGGAGCCCGCGGTGCCAGAGCCCGCCGAGCCCGAGGACCCACCGGAGTCTTCCTCGGAACAACCCTGAAGCGCCCCCACCACCAGCAAGGAGGCCAAGCCCATCGAAACCAGAACCTTCGTCATGAGGATCTTTGTGTCTGGGTTGTTGCACGACGTCAAGCGCCACGAAGGCTGCTGCATTGCAGCAACTTTACTGGAGGAGGCAATCGAAGTCCTTGGGGTCGGGGCGCGCCGGCATGGTCACCCCGTCGGGAGAGCGGAGGAAGATGCAAATGTCCTGGGGGACGTTGAGATCATAAGCAAAGGGCTTGATCAGCTTCCCGTCCAGCTCGGCCAGGATCTTGTCCTGGGAGACCACGACCCCCTTGAAGAGTGCACCGTCCAGCTCGATCTCTGACCCCGAGATTGCGTTGGCCGCCCCGGAGATCCGGACGAGACCGAAGTTCATCGCAAACTTGTTGCTCGTCAGCGCAGATTCTGCATTGACAGGCGGATCTCCAGCGGTATCGCTCAAGGCCTGGGCGGTGGTCAATAGCGGGGTAAGAGTCGCAGACAGTTTGCCATCTTGCAGTTGGAACTGGGTGCTCAGCAGCAAGGCTTGCTCCGCAGGTGCGAAGTTGACCTTGCAATACCCCACAAAAGAGCCCGACAGCTCGATAGGGTCAGGGGGAGCGGACGGGCACAGCAGCAGGGTTGGCTTAGGACGAGCCTGCGCCATGACCTTGTAGTCCTCGAAATCCCCCACAGGGTCCACGCAGCCTGTGGCTACGACGCCGAGCGTCATGACGCAAATGTGAACGCGAGCGAGCGAGCGGTGTAGCGAGCCTCGAAACATACCGGTAACTTACCGGCTTCCATGAGCCCGACAACTGTCAAATGGCCGATTGCTCTCCCGAGCAAGCGTCGCCCCCGCCCGCTCCTTGCCGCCCTGGCTCTGGCCGCGGCAGGCGCATCCATGATGACCCCCTCGACGGCGGAGGCGGGCGGCTTCCTGGGCGCGCGGTTTGGCGCGGATCACGGGACGCCGGTGGGGAAGAACCCCTTCTCGATCTACTTCAACCCGGCGGCGATGAGCGGCACCAAGGGGACCCAGCTCTCGATCGACGCGGCGGTGATCTACCGCCGTGCCTCCTACGAGCGGAGCAGCGACGCGCTCTCGCCGGGGCCGGCGATCCAGGGCACCCCGCAGGACTCACAGATTTACCAGGATTACGTTCGCTCCAACACGGGCAAGGGCGAGATCAGCAACATCCTGGCGCTGCCGTTCGCTGGCATCGTGACCGATCTGGGCAACGAGAAGCTGCCGATCCGGCTGGGCTACGCGGTGTACATCCCGTTCGGCGGCCTCGCCAGCTGGGAGCGCAACGACTCGCTCAAGAGCAGCACCGCCCCCGGCGGCTCCGACGGACCGCAGCGCTGGTTCAACATCAGCGGCCGCATCATCTCGCTCTACAACACGGTCGCTGCCTCCTTCGAGATCCCGGGGACCCGGCTCTCCTTCGGCGTCAGCGGCAGCCTGGTGCACAACACCGTCGAGACGGCACGGGCCCGCAACTCCAACGGCTCCGACGACACGGCCTCAGCCGACAGCCTGCTCATCGAAGGCCGCGCCCTCATCGACGCACGGGGCTTCAACGCCGCGGCCACGGTGGGCGTCTTCTACGATGCCATCCCCGAGAAGCTCTCCTTCGGCCTCTCCTACAAGATCCGCCCGTCCTTCGGCCAGATGCGCCTCAAAGGCACGCTGCGCACCCAGTTTGGCCAGGAGCGCCGGGCCAGCGACAGCGAGGACATCGAGCTGCTCCAGACCTACCCGGACGTGATCCGCTTCGGCACCGCGTACCGGGTGAGCGAGGCCATCGAGCTGCGCCTCGACGGCGAGTATGTCACCTGGTCCAACTTCAAGCGCCAGTGCCTGGTCAACGCGGGGCAGAGCGCCAAGTGCAACCTCTACGAGCGCGGCGACGAGGTGAAGGGGAGCAGCTCGGTCATCCAGGTCATCGACCGCAACTGGGTCGACAACTTCGCGGTCCGCGGCGGTGTTGGTTACTTCCTGTCGCCGCAGACCGAGATCTTCGGGAGCGTCCTCTACGACTCCTCGGCCATCCCCGATGCCACCCTCGACCCGACGATCTTTGACTCCGACAAGATCCACTCCGCGCTCGGCGTGCGCCAGATGATCACCCCCAAGTTCGGCCTCGCCGGTAGCTTCAACCACGTCTACTTCTTCGAGCGCGACACCCGGGGGAAGAACATCTTCTACACCCGGGTCGGCGAGTCGCGGCAGCCCAGCGCTGGCGGCATCTACAACCAGCAGTTCTTCTACCTCAACATCAACGGCACCTACACCTTCTGACGGAGCGCCCCCAGGCGCTCGCGGATCCACCGCTCGAACCCCTCCCCGCTCGGCTCGTAAAACACGCTGCCTTCGAGCCGGTCAGGCAGGTACACCTCCCCGGGGATCACGTGCCCCTCGTGGTCGTGCGCGTAGGCGTACCCCTCGCCGTACCCGTCCTCTTTCATCAGCCGCGTCGGTGCATTCCGCAGCTTCCTGGGCACCGGCAGCGACCCCAGCGCCAGCGCCTCCTGCACCGCCTTCATCGCCCGCTTCACCCCGTCGCTCTTCGGCGCGCAGGCCAGGTACAGGCAAGCGTGGGCCAGCGGGTACGCCCCTTCCGGCATCCCCACCCGCTGGAACGCCTGGTCCGCCGCCACCGCCACCTGCAGCGCCCTCGGATCCGCGTTCCCGATGTCCTCGCTCGCGAAGATGATCATCCTGCGCGCCAGAAAAAGCGGGTCGTCCCCGGCCTCGAGGAGCCGGTACAGGTAGTAGAGCGCCGCGTCCGGGTCGCTGCCGCGCATCGATTTGATGAGCGCTGACGACAGGTTGTAGTGCTCCTCCCCGCCCTTGTCGTGGATCAAGGTGACCCCCTCCCCCGAGGCCTCCACGTGCTCCCGCTTCAGCTCGCTCCCCGCGGGATCCACGCTCCGCGCGTGAGCTACCGCCGCCTCCAGCACCCCCAGCGCTCGCCGCCCGTCGCCCTGGGCAATCGCCAGGATCGCGTCCAGCGCCGGCTCCGTCGGCCTGAGCCCGAGGGCCCCCAGCCCCCGCTCGTCCTCCATCGCTCGACGGCACAGCGCCCGTACCTCGTCCTCCCCCAGCGCCTCCAGGTGAAACACCCGAGATCGCGACAGCAACGCCGCGTTGATCGCGAACGATGGATTCTCCGTCGTCGCCCCGATCAGCACCACGTCGCCCGCCTCCACCGCCGGCAACAGCGCGTCCTGCTGCGACTTGTTGAACCGGTGGATCTCGTCGATGAACAGGATCGTCCGCTCGCTCCGGTAACCCCGCGCTTCCCTCGCCTCTTTCAGAAGCTCACGCAGCTCCGGTACGCCCCCCAGCACCGCGCTGTACGGCACGAACCGCGCTCGCGTGCTCTCCGCCACCACCCGCGCCAGCGTCGTCTTCCCGCAGCCAGGAGGGCCCCACAGGATCATGGATGGCACCCGATCCTCCTGGATCGCCCGCGCCAGCAGCTTCCCCGGGCCCAGCAGGTGCCGCTGCCCCAGAACCTCCCCCAGAGAACGTGGCCTCAGCCGCTCCGCCAGCGGATCCCCTTCCCGGCCCCGCGCCGCCTCGAACAACGATGGCCCTCTCGGTGTCGCACGCTTCATCGCTCTCGTACCCTACACCACCCCCCTTCACCCTCGCAGCCGCCCCCGCCCCTGCAGCCGCAGCCGACCCGCCCCTGCAGCCGCAGCCGACCCTCCCCTGCAGCCGCAGCCGTCCCTCTCCGGCAGCCGCAGCCGACCCTCTCCGGCAGCCGCAGCCGCAGCCGCAGCC
>JALOQB010000179.1 GCA_025453595.1 Polyangiaceae bacterium | reverse complement strand
GCCCCACCATTTACTCGCTCTACATCAGCAACGGAGCCAACGTCATCTACGAGCTCTCGGGCCTCCAGCCTCCCCTCAACGGCGGCGACTTCGGCGACCTCCTCGACGACGACAACGACGGCTTCTGCGAGAAAGGGCAGGACCTGAACGGCGACCGCGACTGCCTCGACGCTGGCGAGGCTTCCAACACCATCCAGGACTGCAACGACGCCAACCCGGCGTTCTCCCCCAAGGCCGCCGAGCTCTGTGACGGCCTCGACAACAACTGCAGCGGCCAGAGCGACGAGGGCTTCAACGTGGGCCAGGCCTGCTCCGCCGGCGTCGGCGCCTGCCTCACCAGCGGCGTCATCGCCTGCAACCTCGACGGCTCCGCCGCCTGCAACGCCCTCCCCAAGGAGCCCGCCCCCGAGGTCTGCAGCAACGATGTCGACGAGGACTGCGACGGCGTCCTCAACAACGGCTGCGACCCCGATGGCGATGGCATCCTCAGCGACAAGGACAATTGCCCCCTCGTCGCCAACCCCCAGCAGCAAGACCTCGACCAGGATGGCATCGGCGACGCCTGCGACGATGACCTCGACGGCGACAGCGTGGCCAACGACAAGGACAACTGCCCCCTCGTCGCCAACCCGCAGCAGGACGATCAGGACGGCGATGGCGTCGGTGATGCATGCGACGACAACGGCGCCGGCGGCGCGTCCGGCGCGGGGGGCGAGGCGGGGGCATCCGGAAGCTCCGGACAGGCGGGCGCCGCTGGCGAGGCGGGCGCCGCGGGGCAGGCCGGCGAGGCCGGTGCAGCCGGTGAAGCGGGGGCGGCTGGTGCCTCGGGCGAGGCTGGTGCCGCCGGTGAAGCCGGCGCCGCGGGGGAGGCGGGCGCCGCCGGTGAGGCCGGGGCGGCTGGCGTCGCGGGTGAAGCGGGCGCGGCGGGCGAGGCCGGTGCAGGCGGTGAGGCGGGGGCTGCCGGTGAAGCCGGCGCCGCGGGCGAGGCGGGCTCCTCGGGCGAGGCGGGTGCCGCCGGCGAGGCGGGTGCATCCGGAAGTTCCGGACAGGCGGGCGCCGCTGGCGAGGCGGGCACATCCGGAAGTTCCGGACAGGCGGGTGCCGGCGGTACGGCTGCCGGTGCGGGTGGTGGCGGTGGAGCGGGAGGGAGCGGCGCGGCGGGCGCGGGTGCCGGCGGGGCCGGTGCGGTGAACCCCGGGGCGGTCAACGCGGCGGATACCGACCTGGCGGGGGGCTGCTCGTGCAGCGAGGCGGGTGGGGCGCAGGCGGCGTCGGGCTGGAGCCTGGGAGGGCTGGCCCTGGCGCTGGGAGCGTTCTTCCGCCGCCGCCGCGCGCGCTGAGGGGAGCCGGGGGGGTCAGCGACGGAGGACGGCGAGGCGATCGCCGATCACGAGGGCGTAGCCATCGGGGGCATCGGGGAGGGGGGCCGGAGGGGAGAAGATCAGGTGCCTGGGGTGGTTGCCAGAGCGAACCGGGCAAGGTTCGCCGGGCTGGCCCTGGTGGAGGGGCACAAGGAGCACCGCGTCGTGGGGATCTCCCTGGAATTCGACCTCGATCTCCTCCTCGGTCACGGTGACCTGAACATCCTGGAGGAGCTCGATGCTCTCGCGCCGTGGCCCTTCCTGGGGGGCGTTGTGGAGGCGGAGGTCAAAGGAGCGGCGGGAGCCGGCGGGAGGGGCAGGGAAGTCGGCGAGTTCGAGCAGGTCAGGTGCGACCTGGAGAGGACGGGAGCGCTGCATCGCCAGGGCGAGGGCGTTGCCGAGGGCCTCGGCCTGGGCGGCGTCGAGGGGGCGCACCCGGATCGTCGTGGGGGCCGGGAGGGGCTGGCCCTGGAGGGCAGAGGCGAGGTGCCGCCGAGCGAGGTCATCGAGGGCGAGGAGCAGGGGGTCTTCCCCCGGGACGACGCCGGCGAGGACGATGCGTTCGAGGGCCGAGAGGGTGAGCTCGAGGATCGCCTCGGGGGCGCGGACGGCGGCGATCTGCAGGGCGCCGAGGGCCTCGGCGGCCTCGGCGCTGGCGCGGCGGTGGGGCTCGCTGTCGGGGGCGAGGAGGGAGAGGGCAGCCTGGACCGCGCCATGGCGGTCGAAGGCGTCGAGGACAGCGCCGTGGCGGGTGCGAGGGGAGGCGAGCCACCGGTGGGCCTCGTCGAGGGGGGGAAGGCGCAGGGTGGCGAGGTCGCGGCCCTGGAGGGCCTGCTTCAGCCCGTCCAGCAGCAGGTCCGCCTCGGCGACCAGGGCGGCGGCCTCGTCGCTGGCCTCGGCGTCGGTGCAGCCGATGCGGTAGCAGCGCCCCAGGTCGATGAGCAGGCTCTCGGTGGTGCGAGAGGAGGGCTGGTGCAGGGCGGCGCGGGCCTGGTTCAGCAGGTGGCGGCGGTGGGCGATTTCGTTCATGGGGTGCCTCGGATGCCTACGCGACGGAGTTCCTCGATGAGCTGGAGCCGGCCCTTGCTGATGCGCTCGCAGAGGGCGCCTTCGCGCTTGGGCATGGGCTTCCCCTGTCCGATGCGCGTCAGCTCGGCGATGACGCGCCGGGAGAGCCCCTGCGGTTCGCGTTGCTGAGCCTGCTCCAGCTCGCCCCGGAAGGCGTTGCTCCAGGCCTCGGGGGGCACGGGGCAGCGTCGGCCGGCGTCACAGGCCCGTCCTTCGGCTTGCCCGTCGGCGGTCTCGTGACAGTAGGCAAACGAGGCGACCTGGCGCACCTCAGCGAGATCGAGCTCGTAGTCGGGCCAGAGGGCCAGCCGCAGGGGGATGCCGCGGCCCGGGGGCAGGCTCTGGAGGGCCCGGATCGCCACCAGGTGATGCAGGGTGAGGCGCCGGCGCTCCTCGAATTCTTCCTGGGGGAGCGGGGGTAGCTCCTCCTCCGGGTCCCCCTCGCCGGCCAGGTGCTCGGCGCGCCGCAGCTCGGCCTTCCCGGTCGGGGAGCGGAGCCAGTCCAGCAGCAGGTTGCTGAGCACCCGCCGCAGGAACCCCTGGAAGCTGCCGCTCTGGTCGAAGGCGCTGACCTTGTGCCCCTCGTGGAGCCGGCGCTCCACGAAGCGAAGGGCCGCGAGGCGGGCGGTGTCGTCGGCGCGCCGCAGCAGCGGGTGCTGCTCGATGCGCGTGGAGAGGTCGACGATGGCGAGCGCCCGGAGTTCTCCGGCGGTCGTGGCGCGCCCCTCCAGCTCGATCGAGGCCCCCGGCTCGGGCGGGGATGCGCTGAACTCGGCGCGGTAGGCGGCCTCCAGGAGCGCCTCGGGCAGGACGACGGAACCCTCTTGCATGACGGGGCCATTCTTTCCCAGATCGCCCCCGGTCGCCAGCGCCGCACCGCCTCGCTCAGAGGGCCGCGTGCGCCTCCTGCCCCCGGCTCGCCCCGGCATGCTGGCCCAGCCACGCCTCCAGGATCGCCCAGGTGGTCAGCGGCGCCTCGTGCCCCACCAGCAGGTCGATGTGGCCCGCGGGGACGCAGCGGTAGGTCTTGTCCCGGGCCTGACTGCGGTCGTAGGCGGTCTTCACCCCCGCCGGCGCCGCCAGGTCGTCCGTCGAGCCGGCGATCACCAGCAGCGGCGTGTCCCGCATGCGCTCGAAGGCCTCGCCGAACCCCTCGATGCCCCCCGGCACGTCCGTGCGCCCCCCGCGCCGCCGCGCCTCCTGGAACATCTGCCGCGCCACCCGGATGCTCCCCGCATCCATGGCCAGCGCCATGTGCTGCCCCAGCACGTCCGGCTCGATGTTCCCCGGATCGTAGCCCCGGAACGGCATCGGGTAGAGGGGGCTGTCCACGAACATCCGGAAGTTCCGGACCACCTCTCCGAAGAGCTTGTGATCCATGGCCACGTCGCCCCGGAGCGCCTCGACGCGGCTCTCCAGCAGGTGCACCAGGTTGCCCAGCCGCTCCATGCCGCGGAGCCCCTGGGTGAAGTGGTACGGGCTCCCGATCGAGACCACCCCCGCCGCCGCCGAGCCGAGCCCCGGCGCCGCCGCGTAGCTCACCAGCCCCCCCAGCGAGTGCCCCACCAGAAAGACCGGGCGCGGGCCGCAGAGCTCCTGGATCTTCTCCACCGCCGCCGGCACGTCCTCCCGCACGTAGTCCGCGGAGGTGCTCGGGCGGCTCGCCCCCAGGTGGGCGCTCCGGCCGTGGCCTCGCAGATCCAGGTTGAACACGTCGTACCCCACCCGCGCCAGGAACCCCGACACGCTCCGCAGCGGCAGGTGCCACGCGTAGCGGTTCTGGCCGTACCCGTGGATCAGCAGCACCGGCCCCAGCGTCCCCCCCACCTCGCCCCGGACGTGGTGCACCCGCTTCCTCACCATCGCCAGCGGCACCGGCCCGTCCACCATCACCAGCTGCTTCACAAAGCGCGCCCGGTCCGTCCGGTTGACCGCCTGCTCGATCACCTTCTCGCTCAGGATCATCGCCCCCGAGCTTAGCTCACCTCGCCCGTCCCCCTCGCCTCGCCGTTGTCCCGCGGGCCACTGTGCCATACGCTCCGCTGTGCCATGGGTGGCACAACCGCTCCCCCTTTCCCCGACGCCCTCGCTCCGCGCTACCAGCCCCTTCGCCCCCTCGGGGAGGGGAGCGGCGGCACCGTCTGGGCCGTCCTTGACCGCGCCTGCCACCAGCCCCGCGCCCTCAAGCTGCTCCCGGAGCAGGCCTCTCGCAGCCAGATCCAGTCCCTCCTGGAGGAAATGACCGCCCTGCTGGGCCTGGAAGGCCTCGGCCTCCCTCGCCTCCATCGCCTCGGGCGCCTCTCCCCCCAGGGGCGCCTCTTCCTGGTCCGGGACCTCGTCGAGGGCGACAGCCTGGCGGCCCTCCTCGCCCAGGGGCGCAGCGTCGAGGCCCTCCAGGCCCTGATCCGGGGGATCCCGGCCCTCGCCGCCGTGCATCGCGCAGGGAGGGTCCATGGTGACCTCAAGCCGGCCAACTTCATCCTGCGCCCCGAGGGGGATGCGGTGCTGATCGACCTGGGGCTCTCCGCTTCCTGGCGCTCGACCGCGGCGGCCCGGGGCGGCACCTCCGGCTTTGTCGCCCCCGAGCTGCTCCGGGGCGCCGCCCCCTCCGTCGCCAGCGAGGTGTTTGCCCTGGGCAAGACCCTCCAGACCCTCGTCGAGGCCCTGCCTCCCTCGCCCTTTGCCCCCGCGCTCCGGCGGATCGTGGCGCAGGCCACCGATCCAGCCCCCGGCCGGCGCCATCCCTCCGTGGACGAGCTGGGGGCGGCGCTCCGGGCGGCGCTGGGCATGCTGGCTCCCTTGCCTCCGCGACCCCCTTGCTGGCCTGTGCTGGGCCTGGATGGGGTCATGGATGACCTGATCCGGCGCCTCTCGATGCTGCCGCCCGGGGGGGTGCTGGAGCTCCAGGGGCGCTCCGGGGCCGGGCGCTCGACGGTGCTGCGGCGCCTGGCGTGGACGATGGCCGCGGAAGAGGCGCCGGTGGGCTGGATCGAGGGGCAAGCGCGGGGGGAGGCGCTGCTGTGGGCCCTGGAGTTCGAGGATCTGCGGGGGTTTGTCTTCGTGGACGACGCCGCGGCGCTGGAGCCCCACGCCTGGCGCCGGCTCCAGGAAGCCCGCGAGCGGGGGGCGCGGCTGGTGCTGGTGGGCGGAGGCTCCGGGGAGGGGCGCTTCGAGCTACCGCCGCTGGGGCCGGAGCAGGCGCTGTCCCTGGTGCGCGGGGTGGCCCCGGGGCTCCCGACGGCGGTGCTTCGCTGGGTCGTCGAGCGGGGCGCGGGGCGCCCGGGCAAGCTGCGCCAGCTGGCCGCGGCCCTGGCCGGCGCGGCGGTGGTCAGCGTCGCGGATGCGCAGCGCGTGCTGGGGCTCGCCGGTGCCTCCGGTGGGCCCCCGGCGCCGGGCGAGGGCGCCCGGCGAGCGCTGGAGCAGGGGCGCCTGGTCGAGGCCCGCGCCCTGCTGGCCACCGAGGACCCCGGGGACCCGGACGTGGCCTGGTTGCTGGCCCGGGTGGCCCTCGCCGAGGGGGATCCCACGCGCTCCCGGGGGGCGCTGGAGCGATTGGCCCAGGCCCCGGGGCGCCACCGGGCCCTGCTGCAGGCCCGGCTGGCGTTGCTGGCGGGGGACCCGCGGGGGGCCCAGGCCCTCGCCCTGGAGGCCCTCCGGCTGGACCCCCACCCCCGGGACGGCGCCTGGTCCGGCGAGGAGCTGGAGGTCGAGGCGCTGACCTGCGCCGGCCTCGCCGCCGCGCTCCAGGGGCTCCACGAGGAGGCGCGGCCTTCCCTGGCCCGCGCCCTGCTGCTGGCCCGGCGCCTCGGCCACCGGCGGCTGGAGGGCCTGGCCCTGTCCTCCCTGGGCTTCGCGCTCCAGCGCGCGGGCGCCGCCGAGGAGGCCCGGGGCGCCTACGAGGAGGCCCTGGAGGGGGCCGTCGAGCTGGGGGACGCCGCGGCCGCCGCCACGCTGCGCCTCAACCTCGCGTCCCTGCTGGAGCAGGAGGCCCCCGCGGAGGCCCTGGCCCACCTGGAGGGGGCCCTGGACCTGGGGCACAAGGTGGGCCGCATGGCCACGGTGCGCCAGGCCTTGCTCAACCTGGCACACCTTGACCTGGCCCTGGGGCGCGTCGCCTCGGCCCGGGAGCGCATCCAGTCCCTGGAGCACCACCGCGCCGGGCTGACCGGGGCCCAGCAGGCGCAGCTCTGGGGGCTCCAGGCCATGGCGGCGGCCCGCGCCGGGGAGATCGACGAGGCCCTGGCCTGCTACGAGCGCTGCGCCAGCGCCTACGAGGGGCTGCAGCGGCCGGAGGATGGGCGGGAAGCGAGGGCGGAGGCGGCGCTGGTGGCGGCGCGAGCGGGGCGCGGGCTGCCGGGGCCCGTGCCGCCCGGGGCCCTGGGGGATCTAGCCCGGGCCCTGGCCGCCCGGGCCCGGGGGCAGGAGCGGAGCGCCGAGCGCTGGCTGGAGGCGGCGCTGGAGCAGGCGGAGCGCCAGGGGAGCGCGGGGGTCCGGTGGCGCGCGCTGGTGGCCCGGGGCCAGGGGGCGCTGCTGGCGGGGCGGATCCTGGCCGCCCGCCGGGACGGGGAGGCGGCCCTGGCCCTGCTGGAGGAGCAGGCGGCCCGGCTGACCCCGGAGCTGCAGCAGGTCTTCTGGTCCGACCCGGAGCGGCAGGAGGCCCGGGCGCTGGTGCTGCCGCCCTCGATGGCGCGGACCACGCCGGGCCTGGAGGAGCGCCTCGCCCGCATCCTGGAGATCAACCGGGATCTGGCCTCCCACCGGGAGACCGGGCCGCTGCTGGACCGGCTGCTGGACCACGCGGCCTCCTTCCTGGGGGCCGCGCGGGCCTGCATCCTGCTGCTGGACGAGGGGGGAACGCTGGCCCCGCGGGCCGCCCGCGGCTTCCCTTCGGACGACGCCCCCCGGGCCTTCTCCCGCGGGATCGCCGCCCGGGTCCTGTCCTCGGGCGAGCCGGTCTTCTCCTCCTCGGCCCGCGATGACGAGCACCTCCGCGGCTTTGCCTCGGTGCACCTCCTCGACCTCCGGGCCGTCGCTTGCGTGCCCATCCGGTCCCCTCGCGGGGGGGCGATGGGGGTTCTCTACATCGAGTCCCCCTCGACGAGCCCGGGGCCAGCGGACCAGGATCAGCGGCTGCTGCAGGCCTTCGCGGATCAGGCGGCGATCGCCATCGAGCAGGCGCGCCTGGGCGAGGAGAACCGCCGCCGCGCCCGGGCCCTGGAGCTGGCCAACGAGGAGCTGGCGCAGGCCAAGGAGCACCTCCAGGAGCTGCTGGAGCAGAAGCGCGCGCAGCTCGAGTCCACCCGCCGGGACCTCAAGGAGACCCGGGCGGCGCTGCGGGGCCGCTTCGGGTACCGGGGCCTGGTGGGCGCGAGCGAGCCGATGCGGCGGCTCTTCGCGCTGATCGATCGGCTCAAGGACACGGACGTACCGGTGCTGATCGCCGGGGAGAGCGGCACCGGCAAGGAGATCGTCGCCCGGGTGATCCACGAGGCGAGCGCGCGGGGCTCGCAGCCCTTCGTGGCCATCAACTGCGGCGCCATCCCAGAGCAGCTGCTGGAGAGCGAGCTGTTTGGCCACAAGAAGGGCGCCTTCACCGGCGCCGACCGGGACCGGCTGGGCCTGTTCCGCGAGGCCCAGGGGGGCTCGGTGCTGCTGGACGAGATCGGCGAGATGCCGGCCCGGATGCAGGCCAGCCTGCTGCGCGTGCTCCAGGAGGGGGTCGTGCAGCCGGTCGGCGGGGGCCCGGAGCAGCCCATCCACGGGCGCATCCTCGCCGCCACGCACCGGGACCTGGCGGCGATGGTGCAGGCCGGCACCTTCCGCGAGGACCTGCTCTACCGGCTCCGGGTGGTCGAGCTGCGGGTCCCGCCGCTGCGGGAGCGAGCGGAGGATATCCCGCTGCTGGTCGATCATTTCCTCAAGATGTTCGCCGCGCGGTACCGCCGCGAGCGGGGCACCCTGAGCCGCGACGCGCTCCAGCTCCTCGCGGCGCACCCGTGGCCGGGCAACGTGCGCCAGCTCCAGAACACGCTGCTCAACGCCTGGGTGCTGGCGGAGCACGACGAGCTGCAGGTCGAGGACTTCGCGGCCCTCTCTCCGCCGCCTGCGTCCGCGCCGGCCCCCCCTGCCCCTGCGCCCCGGGCGTCGTCCTCCCTGGAGGATCACCGCGGCGCCGAGAAGCAACGGATCCTGGAGGCCCTGGAGCGTCACGGCTGGAACCGCCTCCAGGCCGCGCTCTCCCTCCACATCCCCCGCCGCACCTTCTACCGCCGCCTGCGCGAGTACGGCATCCTGTGAGCTCGATGTTCTCCCTCCCCTGGCCTGCCCCCCTGGTCGAGGGCACCTTGCTGCGGCGTTACCATCGCTTCCTCACCGACGTGCGCCTCCTCTCCGGGGAGCTGGTCCGCGCCCACTGCGTCAACACCGGCGTCATGGAGGGCCTCGTCCGCCCAGGCGCCCGCGTCTGGCTGTGCCCCGCCCTGACCCCGGGCCGCAAGCTCCCCTTCACCTGGGTAAGTATGGAACTCCCGGATGGCATCCGGGTGGGGGTGGACACGTCGCTGCCGAACCGGCTGGTGGGGGCGATGCTGGAGGCGAGGCGGCTGCCCGGCTTCGAGCGGCACCGGGGGTTCGCGGCTGAGGTGAGCTACGGCGAGGGGTCGCGGGTCGATTTCTCGGTCAAGATGGCCCGGGGCCCCCGGCTGCTGGAGGTGAAGAACTGCCACCTCGTGTACCCCGACGGGGGCGCCTACTTCCCCGATTCGGTGAGCGCGCGAGGGGCCAGGCACCTGCGGGAGCTGGCCGCGGTCGCCCGCGCCGGCGGGAAAGCCTCCGTGGTCTTCATCGTCCAGCGCCACGACGCCCGCTTCGTTCGCCCCAGCGACGTGCACGACCCGACCTTCGCCGCCGAGGCCCGCCTCGCCGCCGACGCCGGCGTCACCTTCTCGGCCCTGCGCCTCCGCCCGGACCCCGAGGGTGTCTCGGTCCTTGACCCCGTCCCCGTCGACCTCGCTCCCTTCCCCACCGACGAGCCTCACCGCTGGCGCCTCGAAGGCCGCCGCTGGTCCGGCTGGGAGCGCCCTCCCCGCGAGGGCTGAGCCGCCCGATTCATGCCAGGGCAAGCCCGCATGATCGGACATTTTTTGTCCCCTGTGATTTTGCTCCGGGCGCGGCATGCTCGTTAGCGTTGCGGCATGACGAACGAAGGCGCGATGGCGGAGCGGCGGGTGCAGCGGAGCGGGGATCCGTGGGAGGCTCTGGAGCTGTTCCTGTCGAGCCTGGGCAGGCGGCTGCGGAGCGAGGCGGTGGTGCTGTCCACGCGAGACGGGGTGCTGGTGAGCGGTGTCGGGGACGGGTACGACCTGGAGCAGCTGGGGGCGCTGGCGCCCTGCGGCGAGCGGGGCGAGGAGCTGGACCTGCGGTTCGCCGGGGGCGAGCTGCGAAGCCACCGGATCGAGGTGGGGGGCGCCTCCCTGTACCTGGCGAGCGTGGGGGGGGAGCCGGTGCCGCTGCGCGAGTGCGTGGCGGCGCTGCGCCGGATCCAGGCGATGGCGGCGTGATTCGGCGGGCGCTGGGGGCGCTGGTGCCCCCCGGAGGTCCACGGTAGATTGAGCCTCGTGGCGGTGCGAAGGCAGGGATGGAAAGGGTGGGGTCGAGGGCTCCGGAGCTGCGTGGTGGCGCTGGCGATGCTCTCGAACCACGCTTGCCTCGACCGCCTTGAACCCTGCGGTCGGGGGGCCCCAGGGGCGTCCCGGGAGTGCCCTGTCACCGGGTGGTTCGACCGCGGGTTCACCTGCACGATCCCGCTCTCCTGGGACGGTACAGGGGCGCTCCCGGTGCTGTTCTCGTTCCACGGGGGCGGGGGAAACCGCGTCACCGGGGCCCGGTCCACGTGCCCGGGGGGGGCGACCGACAGCCCCCGGTGCCTGGCCGCCCTGGGGGCGCAGGCGGGCTACGTGGTGATCGAGCCGGACGGCACCAGCCTCCGACCCCTGCGCAACCTCCGGGCCTGGAACGCCGGCGGGGGGCGCGATGGGTTCCTCTGCGTCAGCGGCGGGCCTTGCGAGGAGGGCGTCGATGATCTCGCCTTCTTCGACGCGTTGCTCGCCGACGTGGAGCGTATCGTCCCGGTGGATCGACGCCGGATCTTTCTGGCCGGCATGTCCAACGGCGGCGCCATCAGCCATCGCATCGCCTGCGAGCGCCCTTCCCTCATCGCCGCCATCGCCGCGGTCGGAGGGGCCAACCAGTTCGAGGTCACCGGGGGTGTCTGTGGTGGTCCGGTGGCGATGCTCCAGATCCACGGCACCGAGGACCCTTGCTGGCGCTACGATGGATCCCCCCTGACCTGCTCCATCCTCAAGGAGGGGAAGCGCGCCGGTGTGGACGAGACCGCGGAGCGCTGGCGCCAGCGCAACGGTTGCCTGGCCGACTGGCAGGAAGAAGCGCTGCCGGACACCTCCCCGGACGGGACCCGGGTGGTGCGGCGCGTCTGGCCCGGATGCAAGGCCGCGACCCAGGTGCTCCGCGTCGAAGGGGGCGGCCACACCTGGCCAGGCGGCTACCAGTTCCTGGACGAGGAAACCGTGGGGCGCCTCTGCCGGGATATCGACGCCAACCAGGAGATCGTGAGGTTCTTTGATGCAAACCCGCGCCCCTGAACCCGCAGCGCTCCTCCTCGTGGCTCTGCTGCCGGGGTGCCCCTCGCCCAGCGTGTACCGGACCGCAGACCCGACCCCTCCGGGGCAATGGGCGATCTCTGGCGGGCTCTCCGGCGGGGTGATGACCGATCGCGCCCAGAAGACCCGGTTTCCCACGGGTCAGGCCGAGCTCGGGCTGCGCCGCGGGGTGAGCGAGAACGTGGACCTGGGGGTCCGTGCTTTTGTGCCCGGGGTGGACGTCAACGCCACCGTGCGGTTCCACCGCTCCGGGCGCTGGTCCGCGGCCCTGGCCCCCCAGCTCGGCGCCGTCCGCACGCCGGAGACCGGCTCCACCACCAGCGCCTTCTTTCTCTTCCCGGGGCTGAGCCAGCTCACCACCTTCCGCCCCTCGGACACCTGGGCGTTCACCGCGGGCCCCCTCCTCGGCGCCGGGGTCTACTGGCCCGAGACCGGAGGGCACCGCCAGGGCGCCTGGCTCGGGGCCGTGCTCAACACCGAGGCCCGCCTGTCCAGACGCCTGTGGTTGACCCCCGAACTCACGTTCTACCGCGTCTTCTCCGGGGAGATCCCCGTGCGAGGGGGCTCGCTCACCCTCGGCGCAGGCCTCCGCGGCGCGCTCTGACTCATGTCAAGGCAGCGACGCGTACGGCTCCGTTCACCAGGGGTTCATCGGGCAGAGGCCACAAACGCTCGGCCGGCTGCAGCTCGGGCGAGTAGGCCGGCAAGGGGACCAGAGGCAGCCCCTCGGGCAGCTTCAGCGAGGTGCCGTCCATCCTGCGCCGTCCCCACGCCACCGCAGGATCGCCCGACCTTTGGCCACGATAAGCTGCTTTTTGTGCGAGTAACGGAGGGAGCTCATCGTCGTTGACGCACATCATCTCGGGCGGACCGCCGAACGTACCCCCGCAGTCGCACAGACCGGAAGGAGTGGGAGCGCAATCCCAAGATGCGCGCGTATCGACGGTGCGGCACTTCTGTCCCGATTCGCATCCTGCGTTGTCGGTGCATAGCTTTCGACGACAGCAGTTCTTGTCCCACTCCTTCGTACCGTCGCCACAAGCATATTTTTCGCGCGTCTGCTGCTCCATGCATGTGGAGCTCGGGGGCCTCTCGCAGGCGACCGCAAAGCAAGGCTTCGGCGGATAGTTTGGGAGACCAGGCGCGTCGCAGAACTCCCAATAGCGCGGGTCGATCAATGGCTTACGAAGCATTGAAGACCCGATGAACTCGACGCCATCCGAGAGACGTCGGACGCAAAAGTACCCGGGCTCGATCATACCGTAATCGACGCAGGCAAGCCCGACAGCCGGCTGCTCGGTCTCCAGGCAGCCGGCGTCCCGGTTGTAGAGGACACCTGGCACTGCCGGATGATCTCCGCAGGTAACCTCAGGCGTCTCGGCGGAGCCGGCTGCGCCCGCCAGGCCGACGTTGCCGGCGGACCCCGCCGAGCCTCCCTCGGACGCTTCGCCCGCGGCACCGCCTGAACCAGACACGCGCGTAGCGGTGGACACATCGCTGCTACCACAAGCAACTAGTAGCCCCAGCAACACGAGGCCTTGGGGGGCTCGGCCTGCGATCATGGATAGCTCACGCGGTTGTTGGTGATGAATCCAGCGAGCCACGGGGTGATCCGCCGAACCATCGCGGGGTACTGCTTGTCCGTGGTGCTAAGCGTCGGGTTCTCCGCTGTCGTGCATAGACCGCAAAATTCGTTCGTGACGACCGCGAGGGCGTACGGTCCGGAAGCGTTAGGGTAGGTGTTCGACCAGATTGCACTGCCGCTCTGCCCCGGGTTTATGTCATTGCCGGTATTAAAGACTGTGCTGGCGTTGCCATCACCCGGATCGGGGCCTCTAAAGTTGTACGATTCACGCCCCGCCGTCTCGCCGTAGGGGGTGTTGGCGACGCAGCCACTCGGCGACCAGCCGTAGCCGCACCCCGGGTAGCCATCGTTACGCGCGTAGCTGTTCGTCGTCATCTCCGTACCCCCCGGAACCCAGTAGCCGGCCCAGCCGGGAGTGCCGTTCGGCGAGCCCGTCCAGGCGTTGTCAGGGAGGAGAAGGAGCGCCCAATCCCACTTCCCGCACGTCTCCCGATTGGCTGGCGTGTATGTCGTGTGGCAGTTGTTCGACACGTACTGACTGTCGTACCAGTACGCCGAGGTAGACGGTGCTCCAAAGGGGGCGGTCGCGCCCGACCGTCGTGGTCGGAATGTGTGGGTGCCAAAGGTGAGGGTGCTGCTCACGACGCAATGGGCGGCGGTGAGTACGAGGCGACGACCAACGAGGGTACCCGAGCAAGAGTTGTTTACTTGCCCGATTCGCTGTAGCCAGTTGTCGAAAATGGGGTACGCAGTGCTGATTGCCTTGCTCACGCGCGAATCGAAGCCGTTTGAAAGCCCCTGGGTGTCTAGCCCTGGAAGAAGGCCAAGTGCATCCGCTTCCGAGCCAGCAGCCTGAGAGGGCGCGTTGATGCCTCGCGCCTGGGCCTCCCCCCACATTCTGCCCATCTCCTCCGCGGTGAACTCGTACTCCCACTCCTCGCCAGCCTCGAGGTCGGCGAAAACCACGCGTTTCGCGCCGGCGGCCTGCTCAGGCCAATCGGAAAGAGCCTCGTTTCGACGGATAGTCTCAAGCTCCTGCGCTGCCATCTTCGCGACTTCGGTGCCGCTGTGGTCGTAGGGGGGATCGACCATGTCGGTCGGGGCGTCGCCACGCACCAACGGACGACGAAACCGGACTTTCCCCTGGATAGGGGCCAACGAAGCCGTCAGCGCACGCTGTGCCTCGAGCGTGCGATCGTTCGGCTGGGCGGCCCCTGCGTTTCCTGACACACCCTCCGTCGTACAAGCCACCAGGCTCAGCGCCAACAAACCGACAACCGGCAACCCTGTTTGAGATTGATCATGGAATCTCTTTCCCCATTCGCATAGAATGGTCTCAGATAAATAACAGTGCCCCAATGCTTGTCAATGCGAAACACGACCTGATCTCAAATACACAAGATGATGCGTGATCTAGGCCTCCCCCTCTGACGTCGACAACGGCTTCGCATCCAACCTCGACAGGGAACCTCACCCCCGACCCAGCGTCGAGGCGGAACGCTCTCTTCCCCCTCATCGACGGATAGGGGGCCCAAGAAGTGGGGTTTCTCCGCTGTCGAGGTCAGACGCCAGGTCCTCACGTTCTACCGCGTCTTCTCCGGGGAGATCCCCGTGCGAGGGGGCTCGCTCACCCTCGGCGCAGGCCTCCGCGGCGCGCTCTGACCTTGCAGGTCCGGGCGGGTTTGCTGTCCCGGATGGGTAAGAAAAAATCCAGGCGTGGTCGCTTTGCTGCATCATGAAACGATGAAGAATTCTCTGTCGATTCTTGGTCTGTGCGGCGCCCTGGTGCTGGGCGCCCTGGCATGCGGTTCGGATGCGGAGGATGGTGGCGCGGAGGCCGGAAGTTCCGGACAGGCAGGCACCGGCGGCACCGGCACCGGCGGCACCGGCGGGGCCGGCGGGGCCGGGCAGGGCGGAGTGTCTGGAGGTTCCGGACAGGGCGGAGGTGGTGGCCCGGGCGGAGCGGGTGGCGCGGGCGGAGGCGGGTCCTCCGGGGCTGCGGGCGCCGGGGCGACGGGCGGGGCCGGGGCCGGGGGGTCGCCGGGCGGGGCCAGCGGAGGGGGGGCAGGGAGCGGGGGGAGCAGCAGCCCGACCTCGAAGCTGGTGGATCCGGCGTGCACGGACGGGAAGTACAGCGAGACGCTGCCCGATCCGGACGCGTCGATCGCGGGCCTCAGCTTCTCGGGGGATGTGGCGACGTACGTGGACCAGCTGCTGGCGGCGAGGTACCCGTGGGGCGGGGAGCAGGTGAAGGGGGGGCGGCTCAACAAGAGCTTCGGCGACTGCTCGGTGCTCTTTGCCGGCTCGCCCAAGAGCGGGGCGGACGTGATCAAGAGCCTGGAGGTGATCGTCCACGAGTGCGGTCACTTCAACGACGGCGAGCTGTCGAAGCCGCCGGTGAACGTGTACCCGATGAACCCCCAGCTGTCCTTCAGCTGCAGCCGGGGTGACTCGGTGAAGCGAGGGGGCGACACCTTCGAGCGAAGCCGCCTCAACGACGACGACTACGCCAAGCTGAGGCCCCGGTGCAGCAGCGGCACGAAGCCCTGCGATACCTACGCGGATATCTACCTGGACGGGGACCCGGAAGACGCGAAGTTCGAGGGCGGGGATCAGGGCTTCAACATGCTCTTCGAGGAGCAGGTGCAGTACGTCAACTCGCTGGCGACGAAGTACGCCTTCGCGGATCAGATCAAGAGCAACAGCAGCACCAGCGCCCGGGACGGGATCCTGACCTTCCTGTGGTACGTCGAGCGCTACCTGCGCATGGCTCGCCTCGGCTACCCGGACGCTTACGCTCGCATCGCCGATGACGCCTGCTGGCGGGATGCGATCCTGACCAACTGGGGGCGCGCCTGGCTCTACCTCGAGGTGACCAAGGATGACCCGAGGCTGGGGATCAACGACGCCGAGATCGAGGCCCTGGTGCTCGATCCAGAGCTGCTCGGAGAGATCCAGCGCCTCCGCGACAAGTCGAGCTGCCAGTGACCGGGACGCCGGTGGTGGGGGCAGGCGCGGGGCCGGCTCTGGCGCGGTAAGAACAGGCCGATGCTGAAGTGAAAGGCGCCTCGCTCCTCCCAGGGGCGACGGCGGAGGTTGAGGCCGTAGTCGATGGCCACGGGCCCCACGGGGGTGGCGAAGCGCAGGCCGCTGCCCCCGGTGTAGCGGAGCTGGAAGGGGTCGATCTGGCGGGGTTCGACCCAGAGGTTGCCGGAGTCGAGGAACAGCGCGGTCTCCAGGGGGCCCGAGAGGGGGATCCGGAACTCGACGCGCGGGTTGAGGAAGACGTCGCCGCCGCGGATGGCCACCTTGTCGATGGTCAACCGACTCGGGTCCGAGGCGTCCTTGGCGCTGTCCTCGGTGATCTTGTCGGCGATGTCCTGGGGCACCAGCGCGTCGCGCAAGAAGCCGCGGATGCTGTCGACGCCGCCCAGGAAGAAGAGCCGATCCGGGTAGGTCTTGGAGCCGCTGATCAGCTGCCGGTTGACGCCGGCGCCGAGGGTGCCGGCGAGCACCAGCCCGCTGTCGGTCAGGCGCCAGTAGGCGCCGACGCGGCCGTTGAAGCGGAGGAAGTCGCTGGTGATGGTGTTGGGGTTGTCCTCGGCGGGGAAGGCGCGCACGTGCTCCACGCTGCCGGCCACCAGCGTGCCCCGGGTCGCGCCCAGGGGGTTGTCGCGGCGATCCCAGACGACGCTGACGCGCTGGCCGAGGGCCGTGGTCTCGCCGTCGGGGACCCGGAGGAGTCGGCTGAGGTCGTTGGTGACACCAGGCTGCTGGAGGTACTGGACGATGCTGTCACCGGAGAAGATGCGGACGTCGTTGAGCTCGGCGGAGAGGCCGAGGGTGGCGGAGAGCTGGCGGACGGGGCTCCAGGTGAGGGAGGGGAGGAGGGCGTCCTTGGTGAGGCCGAAGTCGCGGGAGTTGCTGCGGACATCGATGGCGTCGAGGCCGAGGCGGATGGTGGGGTGGAAGACGTTGGGGAACTGGAAGCTGGCGCTGTTGCGTCGTTCGAGGCGCTCGCCGAGGGGGAGGCGCTCGAAGTTGGCGCGGACGCGCTCGTCGGGGATGAAGGCGTCGGGGAGGTAGCTGAGCTGGACGCGGAAGGTGAACTGGATGGCCAGGCCGCCGAGGTTCCGGTGGCCGTACTCGAGGAGGGTGCGGTAGCCCTCGCCGGTGGATAGACCGGGGCGCATCTCGAGGTACTGGGGGGAGCGCTCGGCGACGGTGACGAGGACGTTCTTGCGGGTGGCAGGGACGGCGGGGTCCTCGAGGCCGACGGAGACGGTGGAGAAGATGCCGAGGGTGGCGAGCTGCTCCTCGCTGCGGCGGACGGCGCTCTGCCGGTAGAGGCCGTCGGGGGAGAGGCGGAGGCGGGCCCGGATGACGCTCTCCTGGGTGCGGGTGTTGCCCAGGATGAGGATGCGATCGACGCGCACCTGCTGGCGCTCGTGGAGCGTGAAGCGCACCCGGGCGAGCTTCTTGTCCGGGGAGAGCTCGACGGAGGCCTCGACGTCGGCGTAGGCGAAGCCCTCTTCCTTGTAGTGGTCAAGGAGCGCGCGGCGGCCCTCCTCGATCTTGACGTTGGAGGCCCATTCGCCCGGCTTGAGGCCAGATAGTTTGAGCAGCAACGTTTCTGGAAAGGCGGTGGCGTGCTCGAAGACCACATCGTGGATGGTGGCGCGGGGCCCGGGCTTGACGGGGATACGGAGCTCGATCTCCGGGGCGCAGGTGATGTTCTTGCGCGGGTCGGGCTTGCAGAGGAATTCGGGGCCCAGGGGGGGCTCTTCGAGGGGGACCTGGAGGGGGTCCGCGGTGCAGCGATCGGCGCAGCAT
>JALOQB010000005.1 GCA_025453595.1 Polyangiaceae bacterium | reverse complement strand
AACGGTGGGCTTGCGCAGCCCACGCCCGCGGCAAGGGGGCCGATGGGGCTGCGCCCCGCGCGGCCCCCTTGCATCCCCCGGCTCCCCCTCCATCAGCAGGCATCCGGGCGAGACGCGGAGCAACGGAACGATCTCAGAAGCGCCCCTTGCCCATCCCTTCGGGACGGGACCCGCGGGGCTCGTTCTTTTGAGGTCAAAAGGTAGGTGAAAGGCGAAGGGGCAGGGCAGGGCAGGGCAGGGCAGGGCAGCGGCGCGGGGCAGGGAGAGGGGGATGTGGCGTCGGGGGAGGTTATTCGTTCTCGTCGCGGGTCGTGATGGAGGGGGCGATCTTGAGGGTGAGCCCTTCGATCTGGCCGCTCATCGAGAAAAGGCTCTGCACGCCGTCGCCGTCGAGATCGCCGACCGCTGCGGCCTCGAAGCCCGCGGCCTTCGGCGCGGCGGCGGGCATCAGGTAGCCCGATCCGGCGTTGTAATGGTACTGGTAAAAGGACGGGCTGTTGAGCGAGAATTTCAGGCATTTCCAGCCGTTTTTGGCGTCGCCGGTCTGGTAATCCTGCCCCTCGGCTGCGCTGGGCATGTACTTGGTGCCTCTGGGGGCCCTGGCCGGCACCGGGGTGGCGGAGCCGCACAGGCGCCCCGGGGCTTCTTGCGCGCTCTCGAAGGCCAGGACCGCGGCGCGGCTGATGGACCCGAGGTTGGCGCGGGCCTCGGCCACCTTGGACGCGGCGATGAAGCGCCGCATCCCGGATACCCCGAGGACCGCCAGGACCCCGAAGCCCACCAGCAGCAAGGCACCGACCCCGCCCGCGATGAGGGCCGCGATCATGCAGCCGCTCATCTTCTTCTCCGCGCCCGCTGCCCCTTGATCGTGCATCTTGGCCTACCTTGTAGAGATATTCTCTACGAGAACGGGGACGCGATGGCGATCTTTTTCACGGCGCGAGCAGCATCCGGACGATGACGCTGGGGCGACCCTGGGGCCCCTCGCTCTCGGGCAGGAAGACGCCCACGGCCCCGCGCTCGGCCCCGAGCCGGAAGGCCCGGAGCCGCACCCGCGCCGCCTCCCCCGCGAAGAAGGGCTTGCGGTACATGCAGTCCGCGTACCGCACCAGGAGCTGGTGCCCCTCGCCGCTTGTATGGAGCTTCCGGAGCACCGACTCCTCGAAGAGGCGAGGGTAGACCAGGGAGTTGACGTGCTGGTTGCTGTCGGTGTGGCCGAGGGAGAAGAGCACGGGGGAGGGGTCGAGGTGGTCGTCCCCGAGGGGCTCGGCGCCCTCGGGCAGGGCGAGGAGCTGGTCGGCGGTGGCCGGGTCGATACGCTCCGGCGGGACCGGGGGGAAGCCCGGGAGGTCGAGCCGCAGGACCTTTCGCTCCGTGGCCGGGGCGAAGAGCCGCGTGAAGACGTGCTCGGCGTAGACGCGGCCCGCGAGCAGCTCGGGGCCAGGGGAGGCGAGGAGGTCGTACGCATGCCCCGAGCGGCCCCGCGCCTCGGCCCAGATCTGGAGATGAATGCGGGCGACCTGGTCCTGGGCGTCGCAGGAGTGGGCGAGCTGGTAGCCGGCGGTGACGTCGAGCGGGCGCGCCGGGGAGAACGGTCCGGCGCCTCCATCGAGGACCAGGCGGGTCAGGATGGGCACGAGCCCTTGCCCCTGGGCGGTCTCGGCGACAGGGCTCTTCTGGAGCAGCTCCCTCCAGGCGACGGCGCCGTAGAGGGGGCCGAGGGTGGAGACCAGGAGACGCCCGTCCTGGGCCAGATCCTCGTAGCGAAGAGGCACCGGGAGGGTGGCCTGCTGCGCGGCGGGCAAGGCAGGCCAGGGGGGCAGGGGCAAGCGCATGGCGCCGTCTAGCATGGGCCAGGGCGGACGCGGAGCCCCGGGCCGCGGGGGATCAGTGCTGCAGGCGCTCGAGCTCCACCGGGTCGTGGGCGCAGAAGATCCGGACCTGCGAGCCGTGGGCGCGGCTCAGCTCGCGGAGCCGCTGCTGGTTGGCGATGCGCTGCTGGTGATCGATCTCGACGAGGCTCTGGAAGACGCGCAGACCGCCGGGGCAGGGGGGCTCTTGCTCGTGGATCTCGCCGCGGAAGAAGTACGCATCGCCCGCGTGAAGCAGCCACCCGCCGGGGGTCTCGACGGCGATGGCGGCGTGCCCGCGGGAGTGACCGTGGAGCGGGATCGAGAGGATCTCGGGGGGCAAGCCGCGGAGCTGCCGCGCGCAGGGGAAGCCGAACCAGGGTTCGCCGGAACCCTCGGTGTAGAGGGACCAGTGCGGGTGGTGAGCCCACTGATGAGCCTTGTAGCGCTGGCTCTCGCGCCAGGTCGGGGCCATGGCGGCGCGGTGCTCCTTCTCGTGGACGTGGACCTGCGCGCGGGGAAAATCCGCGAGCCCCCCGGCGTGGTCCAGGTCGAGGTGGGTGACGAGCAGGTGACGCACGTCGTCCGGGGAGAACCCGAGGCGCTTCACCTGCTCCAGGGCCGTCTCCGAGGGCAGGCACCGGGGCGCGGAGATGGCCACAAATGCGCCGCCGAGCTTGCCCTTTGGGTCCGCGATGTCGGCGGTCCCGAAGCCCGTATCGACGAGCACCAGGCCCTCGCTGGTCTCGATCAGCAGGCAGTGGCAGACCATCAAGCCGCGCTCCAGCAGGGAGCCCTGGCCCGTGAGCAGGCGCCCGCCGACCGGGCAAAGGGAGCCGCAATTCAGGTGGTGTACGCGGAGACTCATGGGCGCACTGTGTCACAGAATCGAGGGGCCGCGGGCAGAGGGCAGGGGAGGGGCCTTGCAGCAGGCCCCGGGGAGGCCCTAGGTGACCCCGTCGATGGCGCGGATCCTGATCGTGGACGACAACAAGCTCCTGACCGAGAATTTTCGAGAAATTCTCGAAGGGGCCCCGGGGCTGGAGGCGCGCGTCTCCACCGCGATGGACGGGCAGAGCGGCGTGCGCCTGGCCCGGAACGAGGGCTTCGACGTGGCGCTGGTCGACGTGAAGCTACCGGACGGCAGCGGCGTGGACGTGGTGCGCGCCCTGCGGGAGACCTGTCCCCTCGGGGAGGTGGTGCTGATCACCGGCTTCGCGACCGTGGACAGCGCGGTGGCGGCGCTCAAGGCGGGGGCCTTTGCCTTCCTGCTCAAGTCGTTCCGCCCCGAGGAATTGCTCTCCACGGTGGAGCAGGCCTGCGCCAAGGTGCAGCTCAAGCGCGAGCGGGAAGAGCTCCAGCGGCGCCAGCGCGCCCTCATCGACACCGCCGGCGTGCTCATCGTCGCGGTCGACCGGGAAGATCGGCTGGTGCTCTTCAACCCCAAGGTCGCCGAGATGACCGCCCAGGGGATCCCGGCGGCGCAGGGGCGGTCGGTGGTGCTGAGCTGGGTGAGCGAGGACAGCCGCGAGCGCGTCACCAGCGCCCTGCGCCGCGCCCGGGAAGGGCAGCCCGGGGTCGAGGTCGAGGCCGGCTTCATCGACGGTGGTGACTTCAACCCCGCCCGCCGTATCCACTGGCACCTCTCGGCGGTGCAGAACAGCGACGACCAGCCGGGCCTGGTCTACGGCATCGGCGTGGACGTGACCGAGCGCCGGGCCCTGGAGCGCCGGGCCGCGGAGGCCGAGGCCCTCTCGACCATGGGCACCCTGGCGCTGGGCCTGGCCCACGAGATCCGCAACCCGCTCAACGCCGCGGTGCTCCAGCTCCACCTGCTGGGGCGCTCCATCGACCGGCTGGACGAGGGGCTCCGGGGGCAGATGAAGCGCCGCGTCACCATCGTCGAGTCCGAGATCGGGCGGCTGGAGCGGCTGCTGACCGAGTTCCTGGAGCTGGCCCGGCCCCGCGGCATCCTGATCGAGGCGGTCGAGCTGCCCCGGCTGGTGGACGCGGTGGTCGCGCTGGAAGAAGAGACGCTGGCGCTGAAGAACATCCTGCTCACGCAGAGCCTGGAGCCCTGCGCCCCGGCGGCGGGGGACCCGGAGAAGCTCAAGCAGGTGCTGCTCAACCTGATCGCCAACGCCCGGGACGCGATGCCCTCCGGCGGCCGGTTGAAGCTGCGGGTGTACGGCGGAGAAGAGCCCGCGATCGAGGTGAGCGACACGGGCCCCGGCATCGAGCCTGCCATCCTGGACAGCGTGTTCGACCCGTTCTTCACGACCAAGGAGGCAGGGACCGGGCTGGGGCTGGCGATTGTCCGGAAAATTCTGGATCAGCACCGGGGGCAGATCGAGGTCGACTCGACGCTGGGCCGGGGCACCCGGATCACGCTCAAGCTCCCGCGGTGGCGGGGCAGCGAGCGCTTGCTCTCACCGGCCGACGATCGGGCCGCGGGTCACGCTGGTCGGCATGACCGGCTTGGCGATCGGTAGCTTCGAGTCGCTGATGGCCTGGGCCCCCTCGGCGCCTTCCATCTGCGCCAGCGTCTCGAGGGCCCGGTCGTAGCCCTGCGCCAGCGCCTGCTCGCGGGTGAAGGTGGTGACCAGCTTGACCAGCCGCAGCGCGATGGACTTGCTCAGGTCGATCTCGCGCTCGACGAAGGCCTCGAAGTTCTGGAACCCCTTGGCCTCGAACATGCGTTGCTCCTGGATTTCACGGAGCACCAGGCCCAGCTCGAAGAACGATTTGTTCAGGTTCTTGCGCAGGCTCTTCACGCGCTCGACGGCGTTGTGGAGCTCGCCGATGCGGGCCTTGATGGCCTCGATGCCGGTCGGCGTGCGGATGGTGGCGCGGGCGCTGCCCGGGGGAGGGGGCTCGGCGGCTCGCTTGCGGGCCTCGGCGGCATGCTTGGCCGCGTGGCGAGCGGCCCAGGGCGCGGCCCCGCGGAGCCCCATGGCGCGCTTGGGCTGATCGCCGTCCTCGCCGTCCTCGCCCTCGAGGAGCTCCGGCGCCTCGGCCGGCTCGGCCGCCTTCGCCGCGCGCCCCTTCACGCTCTCGCGGGCCTCGGCGGCCTTCATCTTCCCCGCGGAGCCTCGCCCCTCGCCGGTGCTGGGGCGCGCCGCCGGGATCTTGGTCGACGACTCGCGGGCCGCCGGGATCTTGGTGGACGACTCGCGGGCCGCCGGGATTCGAGCAGAAGAGTCGCGGGCCACCGGCATCTTCGACGAGGATTCTCGTGCCGCCGGCATCTTGGAAGAAGACTCGCGGGCCACCGGGATCTTGGTGGACGACTCGCGGGCCACCGGGATCTTCGAGGACGACTCGCGGGCCACCGGGATCTTCGAGGACGATTTGCTGCCCTCTTTGCTCTTCTCCTTGGACTTGTTCATGGCCTAAACTCCCACAATCAACAGCCATCCCGCGGCGCGAGACGCTGTAAGCCCTCCGCAATGCGGCCTCCCCCTGATGTGCCAGGAGCATGCGATGGGGGCCGCTTCCGTCGACCATGCCCAGCCCCCACCCTCTCGCGGGAATCATCCGGATTCTGGGGGCAGTCCACCGCACCGGCTCCTTTAGCCACACCTGGGGCATCCTGTCCACTCTTCTCTTGCTCCTTCTTCTAGCACCCCCCTCCCCCCCGCGCACTCACCCTTCTTCACAAATCTTGGCCCTTCCCCCTCTGACGCGGTACCGCACCGCTCCATGCAGCTCCCTGGCAAGCTACGGCTCTCCACCCTCGGGGACCTCCTTGGCTCGCTCCACCGCGCAGGCGTCTCCGGTGTGCTGGCGCTCCGTGAACTCCAGGGGACTGCTGCCGGACGGCGCCACCGGATCCACCTCCGCCGCGGCCTCATCGTCGGCGTCTCCGCCAGCGAAGGAGAGGTCATCGTGGACCGGGATGGGGTTAAAAAATACCTTGATCGGCTGTTCCTCCTCCAGGACGCAGAGCTGAGCTTTCATGTGGCGCGGCCCGGGGCCGAGCTGGAGGTTCCGCTGACCCCCCCCGAGTTCTTGCATGGCCGCCCCCGGGGGCGAGATCGGGAGGGGCGGGAGGGGGTCCGGAGGGTGGTGGAGAACCCGGCGCGGCGCCAGGCGCTGGCGGCGCTGGGGCTGGGGGCCGGGGCGACGGCGAGGGAGGTGCAGCGGGCGTTCCGGGCGCAGGCGCTGGCGCTGCATCCGGATCGGCATAGCGGGGCGAGCGAGGAGCGCCGGGCCGAGCTGTCGAGGGCGTTTGCGAGGCTGACGCAGGCGTACCGGATCCTGCTGGAGACGCCGTCGCCGGCGCGCTGAGGGGATGCGGAGGGGGGCGGTCGGGGGAGGCTTTGTGGTAAGAGGCGCCGGTGCCGCTCCGCAGAATGTTTCAGGTGCTCCAGGATCGTAACCGCAAGCAGGCGATGGCCGACGCCGCGTACTGGGACGAGCGCGCGAAGACGCGCTCGGGCTTTGCCCGCTCGGTCTGGCATGCCGAGGCCTTCAGCCTGGCCTGGGATCAGCGACAGCGCGAGCTGCTGCGGCGGGAGCTGGGGCCCTTCGAGGGGCAGCGGGTGGCGGACGTGGGCTGCGGGACGGGGCGGATCAGCCGGTTCCTGGCGGGGGAACGGGCGCGGGTGGTGGGCTACGATTTCAGCCCGGCCACGGTGGATGCGGCGCGAGGGGAGAGCGAGCGGGAGATGCAGGGAGGGGGCCTGAGCTTCGAGGTGGCGGACGTCACCTCCGGCACCTTGCCCTGCGACCCCGGGAGCTTTGACCTGACGCTGACCGTGGGGTGCCTCGCGGTGGCCTGCCGCGACCTGCCGGCGCTCTGGAGCTGCCTGGGGGCGATGGCCCGGGCGACGCGCCCCGGGGGCCGGGTGGTGCTGCTGGAGCCGATCCACCGCAGCCGCTTCGTGGGCCGCGTGCTGCGGGCCAGCGTCGAGGACTGGGTGCGGGAGGGGCAGGCCGCGGGGCTGCGCCTCGAGTTCTCGAAGGGCATGGGGTTTTTGCCGGTGCGGCTCCTGTTCTCGAGCCTGGACGCGCCCTCATGGCTGGTCGACCCGGCCTTTGGCGCCGGGGAGCGGCTGCTGGACGCGGTGCCGGCGATGGAGCGGGCCGCCGACTATCACCTGCTGACCTTCCGCCGCCCGGAGGCATGAGCGCCAAGGCCCGGGCCCGGGCGCTGGCTGCCCTCAAGGTGCTGATCTCGCTGGGCTTGCTGGGGGCGCTGGCCTGGAAGATCCCGCTGGGGGAGCTGCGCGCGGCGCTGGCGACCTTCCCGCGGGGCGGCCTGGCGCTGGGGTCGCTGGTCCTGGTGCTCCAGCAGCTCGCGGGGGCGATGCGCTGGCGCCGCCTGCTGCGCCTCGCCGGGGCGGACGTGCCCCTCTCCTCGCTGCTCCGGCACACCCTGGTAGCGGCGGCGTACACGATGATCCTCCCCTCGTCGGTGGGCGGCGACGTGATCCGGGCGCTGCGCTGCGGCCGTGGGCTGGAGAGGCCCCAGCACGCCTGGTCCACGGTGTTCTTCGAGCGCATGATCGGGTTCCCGTGCCTGACGCTGGTGGCGGCGCCGGGGGTGCTGGTGCTGCCTGGGGGGCAGGCGCTGCTGGGGGTGGCGGTGGCGGTGGCCTTGCTGGGGGCCGGGGGCCTGGTGCTGGCCAGCGGGCCGCTGCGGTGGGCCTCGCGGTTGCTGCTGGCGAGGGCGCCGCAGATCGCGGCCCTGGGCGACGGCATCGCGGCGGACCTCCAGGGGCCCCTCGGGACCGCGCGGGCCCGGGCCGAGGCGCTGCTCTGGACCTTGCTCTACCAGGCCGCCGGGATCTCGATCCTGGCGGCGGTGGCGGCGCCGCTGGGCGACCGGGCCCTGCTGGGCGCCATCTACGCTGGGGTGCCGCTGATCGTGATCGGCTCGATGCTGCCGGTCTCGCTGGGCGGCGTGGGCCTGCGCGAGTCCCTCTTCGTGCTGGTGCTGGGGCGCCTCGGCGTCGAGCGCGGCGTGGCGCTGGCCCTCGGCCTGCTCTGGCTGGCGACCTATTTCCTGCTGGCGATCCCCGGGGTGGCGCTGGTGCTGCTGGAGGGGCGCGGGGGCGAGCCGGCAGGGCCCGAAGCACCCGGGCGTTAGTTTGGCCTGTCGAGAACGGGCGTGGTACCGCGCAGGGCATGAGCCCTCGTTCCAAGGTGGTTTCTGCGGTGCTGGCGGCGACGGCGGCGCTCGCGGCCTGCACGTCCAGCGCGCCGGAGACCCGGCCTCCCGCGGGGCCCGCTCCCTCGGCCACGACCCCCGTCGCGCCGCCCCCGGCGACGTCCAGCGCCCCCGTCGCCCCGGCGGCGTCCAGCGCCCCGGCCCCGGCGGCCAGCAGCGCCCCGGCGGCCCCGGCCCCGGCGGCCCGCGGCCCCTTCAACGTGCTGATGATCAGCATCGACAGCATGCGCTACGACATGCCCTGGGCCGGGTACCCCCGCGACATCGCCCCCAACCTGACCGCGCTCTACAAGAAATCGACCGCCTACACCCACGCCTACGCCATCTCGTCCTTCACCTCCAAGAGCCTGGGGGGCTTTCTGGGGGGGAAATACCCCTCCGAGCTCAAGCGCACGGCCCCCTTCTTCACCAAGTACCTGGACGCGAACAAGATGTTCGCCGAATCGCTCCAGGAGCAGAAAATCAGGACGCTGGCGGGCCAGGCCCACGCCTACCTGGGCAAGGGCGAAGGCGGCTTCGAGCAGGGCTTCGATGTATGGAAGCTCGTGCCGGGGATCTCGTTTGATTACAACACCGATCCCTTCATCACCAGCCAGAAGATGACCCCCATGGCCATCGAGATGCTCGGGGATCAAAAGAACACCTCGGGGCGCTTCTTCGCGTGGTTTCACTACATGGATCCGCACGAGCGGTACCAGTCCCACGAGGAGTCGCCGAAGTTCGGCAAGAAGGCCCGCGACTACTACGACGAGGAGATGTTCTACACCGACCTCTGGGTGGGCAAGCTGCTGAAGTGGGTCGAGGAGCAGCCCTGGAGCAAGGAGACCGCCATCGTCATCACCGCGGACCACGGCGAGGCCTTCGGCGAGCACAAGATCTACCGCCACGCCTTCGAGCTGTACGAGGTCCTGGTCCACGTGCCGATGT
The DNA here is from genome assembly GCA_025453595.1 of Polyangiaceae bacterium. Classification (GTDB taxonomy): domain Bacteria; phylum Myxococcota_A; class Polyangia; order Polyangiales; family Polyangiaceae; genus JANWXX01. The sequence continues at coordinate 37,215 of JALOQB010000005.1, read as the reverse complement.
TCATCTACATCCCTGGCCAGCCCGCCCGCACCGTCGACGCCTACCGCAGCCACATCGACCTGGTGCCCACCCTCTTCGACCTGCTCGGCGCCAAGAAGGACCCGGAGCACCGCGGCAAGAGCTTCGCCCCCGAGCTCTTCGGCGAGACGCCGGACGCCCGCGATGTCATCTGCGATCTCCCCGAGGATTCCCACAACGAGCGCCGCCGCGCCTTCATCCACGACTCGTGGAAGATCATCGCCTTCGCCAACGACTTCCGTTACGAGCTTTACAACCTCAAGGACGACCCGGAAGAGAAGGACAACCTCATCAAGAAGAACCCGGACAAGGCCCGCGAGATGATCGACCTCTACAAGGCCGCCTCGCGCACCATCATCGAGGCCCCCGTCAAGGGCGGCGTCACCAAGCGCAAGCCCTGACCTTCACGGCCCGCACAGCCGCACCAGGCTCACCGGCTGCGGCACGCTGCTCTCGGGCCCGTCCCCGTCCGTGTGCAGGGTGATCTCGGTCACGATGCCCACCAGCCTGCTCTTCCCCTCCGCCTTCACCTCGTAGCGCCACTTGCGCTCCGGCACCGCGGGCACCGCCAGGTAAAAATCGAGCGCCTCCCTCGGCGCCTTCTCGCCCGCCAGGGAGGCCAGCCAGGGGCTCCGGTCGCCCCGCGCCTCGTAGCTCAGCGAGAGCCGACCCGCCCGGTCGGAGCGCACCAGCAGCCGCCCGTTCTCCTCGTTCTTCCAGAGACCCACCAGGGCCCGGAGGTTCGGCGGCGTACCGGCGAAATCCGAGGGATCACACGGCGGCTTGCTCGCCACCGGCGGGGGCGCGGCGCGGGGGAGTGCGGTCGCCTTCGCCTCCACCGGCGGGTGGCTCCGGGGCTCCGGTCGGGCCTCGCTCACCCCCGGCAGAGGGCCTTCGACCTCCTCGGCCTCGACCTCCGGGAACCCGGGAGGCCCCGGGTGGCAGGACAGCAGGGACAGGCTCACGAGGCACGCACTCCATCGGCCCCACGACGCGAAGGGTGGAGCCGGGGGCGCGGAGGATTTCTGGGTTTGTCCTGACCTGGTCCTCACCGCCCTCATCGTAGTCCATCCGGGCGCTTGCCGCCGCGACCGACGCCCGACCCCCGCAAAGGAGGCCCCGACGCCTCGCCCCAGGCCCGCTCAGAGCGCGTCGAGCATCGCGCGGACCCGCGCCGCCGGGATCGCGTAGGTCGCGTCCACCCCCTCGGCCCTCGCGTAGTAGATGCTCGTGTTCTGGGCGACGTCGCTCGCTCCGATGACGATCTTCCGGGGCTTCCCGGCGCCCTTGGGCGTGATCTCCAGCGAGGGTTTTTCGAGGCCCTCTTCCTTGCGAGCGCCGCCCAGGTGCACCACCCGCTGGGCCCGCAGATCGAGGAGGGCAGCCTTCAGCTTCTCCAGCCGCGAGGGCGGCAGGTCGACCCCCCGCGGCGGCAGCAGCTGGCCGTTCTTGACCGGGAGCGTCACCACGCGATCCGCCAGCCGGAAGGTGAGCTCGTCGAGGGCGTCGAGGTCGAGCATGAACACCGCGAGGTCGATGGCCAGGGAGGACAGCGCCGTCTCCAGGGCCCGAGGCACCAGGAAGACGCCCTCGGAGCCCCCCAGCCGCCCGTACGTCCCGCCCCCCGGGGCCACCTCGCCCAGCGTCAGGTCGTAGGTCCTCGCGCCGCCGTCGCCCTCGTTGACCACCACCTCGGCCCGGAACCGGGGGCGCGCCAGCCCGAAGGACCCGTCGTCCGCGTCCGCCACCCACTGCTCCGCCGACAGGTGCAGCAGGTTCTCCGCCAGATCCGCCACCACCCCCACGTCGACCCCGTACCCCTTCGGCTGCTCCAGGGACCACGAGCCGTCCGCCCTGCGCCGCAGCTGTTGCAGCGGCTCCCCGCCCTGCCATACCCGGATCTCCCGGGCCTGGTCGATCGCATGCTCGATCAGCCTCGTGGAGCGCAGCGCCGTCGTCCTCGGGAAGAAGGGGCGCGCCTGGTCCCGGTTCAGCCTCACGAACGTCCCGTCCTGCTGGCGCCGCAGCCACACGAACCCCTCTTCCCCCGGCTTGCCCAGCTCCACCGTCTCCGCCGGCCGCGCGTCCTCGTTCTCCCTCGGGCCCCGGATCGTCACCTTCGCCGTCGCGCTGAACCCATCCGGAACTTCCCTACGAAGCTGGTCCCCCCGGGTCGTCCCCAGCGCCTTGACCAGGGCGCGGGCCTGATCCGCGGCCACGTCCGCCTCGACGGGGGCGCGCTGCTTCCAGTCCTTGCCCTTGCGGGCGAGGTCGATCTTGCGGTCCCCCTGCTCCATCGCGACCTCCTCGATCTCGTCGTCCCGCAGGGAGAAGACCCGGGTGTCAGCGAGCTGCTCGGCGGTGCGCTGGAGCACGTCGAGGGCGCCCTTGCCGGAGCAGGCGGCGAGCCGGGTCGGCTCGGTGCGCAGCGCCACCACCTCGTCCGGGTGGCCGGGGCAGGGGCCGCCGACGGCGAAGAGGCCCCGGGGCTTGCCCTCGTCGGAGGGCACCATGGTCACCAGCACGGGCCGGTTCTCCTGGTGAATCTTCTGCGCCTCGGCCTCCGGCAGGAAGTGGTCGGCCTTGAGGTCCGGGAAGCTGGTGACCAGCCGCTCCAGCAGGAAGCGATCGGCGCGGGCCCCCGCCAGCTCGCCGCTGGCCAGCTTCCAGCTCAGCCCCACCAGCCGCTCCAGGGTCACCTCGCCGCCCCCGTGCTGGATCTTCATCTGCCTCAGCTCCGACGAGATGTACGGCGCGATGTTCCGCGACAGGAACCCCTCGGGGGCCGTGTCCAGGGCCTCCAGCGCGCTGGCCTTCACCACCCGCACCGCCCCGTTGTCGTCGAGGTACACCGCCCCCTCCGGCCTCGGCGCCGCCCCCCCCACCGCCAGCGTCGTGCGGAGGCCCCCGGCCACCAGCGTCACCCGCAGCCGCGGCTTCCCCAGCCCGAACTGGCCCCGGTTCACCTCCTCCGGCTTGATGGTGCGCTCCTGCGCCGCGTGATCCAGGCTGTTCAGCGCACGGTCCACCGCGAAGGCGTCCGCCTGCTCGCTCCGGTCCGACCACCGCAGCACCCACGGCCGGGGCTCCCCGCCCGCGTCCCCGCCGACCCCCCGTGTCAGCCGGAACGTCTGCCCCTCCCGCTCGAAGATCAGCTCCGTCAGCGCGTCCCGCCGGAACACCCGCACCGCGCTCGACTCGCGGGCGCTGATCTCCTGGGTCGTCGGCGCTTCTCGCGTGAACACAAGGTACAGCGCCGTCGCCGACAGCGCCCCCAGGAGCAACACGTTCGTCAGATGCTGGCGCGCCGCCATGCGATCACCCCTTGTCTCCGTCCCGGGTCCGCAGGTGCGCGTCCCCACGCCGCTCCGTGCTCCGCCGCCTCAGGTACACCGCCAGCCCCACCAGCGCGCCCGCCAGCGGGATGTACAGCGTCACGTAGTTCGTCACCTGCGACAGCGACTCTTCCGTCAGGCGCAGCCCCGCCATCACCGCTGGCTTCGCCGGGACATCCACCAGCTGGGGCCTTGAGGTCAACCATGACACCGCACTCTCCACGAAATAAGCCGAGGGGCGCAGGGATGGGTCTTGCCATACCTGGCCCTGGACGATGGCGGCAGAGCCGAGGACGAGGAGGCGAGGGCCGCGGGGGTCCTTGTCGCCGAGCTTGGGGAGCTCGGCGGCCATGGCGACGGGGAGCTCGCCGGAGCGGTCGCCGGGGCGTTTTTCCGGGGGTCCCTGGTCGCTGGCCCAGGAGAGGAAGTCGGCCATGGAGAAGGCGTCCTTGCTGGTGACCAGGAGGTCGGTGGGCTGGACGCTGCTGGAGGGGACGCGGCCGAGGGTCTGGGCGAGGATGAGGAGGAGGCGAGGGCGCTCGAGCTTGACGAGGGCCTCGGTGACGGGGTGAACGCGGGGCTGGGCGAGGAAGGTCTCGCCAAAGCTCCCCGGGAGGCGCGCGAGCTTGTCCTGCTCGAAGACGACGTCGCCGTGGGCCTCGATGCCGCCGCGGGCCAGGACCGGCTCGAGGCCCGAGGGGATGACGCGCTTGCGGTCGCCGTCGAGCATGGGGTTGAGCAGCAAGAAGAGGCTGCCGCCGCCCTCGAAGTGGGCCTGGAGGGCGCGGGCCTCGGGGGCGGAGAAGGGGGACTGGGGGCCGGCGACCAGCACGAGGGAGCAGCCCTTCCAGGGCTGGTTCTTCTCGTTGGTGAGGTCGACGAGGGAGGTGTCGACGACGGTGGTGTCGAGGTTGTTGCGTTCGAGGCGGTGGCGCAGCTCGCCGAGGCCCCGGGGCCCCTGCTCGTCGGGGCTGAGCTCGCCGTGGCCCTTGGAGAAGCAGACCCGCTGGCGCTCGCCGCCGAGGACGTTGCGGATCGCCAGGGTGAGGCCCTGCTCGAGCCTGGGCCTGGCGCGGCCCTCGTTCTCCTCGCTGAGGTCGACGAGGTCGCTGTGGGTCAGGAACCAGCGGCGGTCGCCCTTGACGACGACCAGGATGGCGTCGGCGACGACGCGGCCATCCTCGGTGCGGCCGACCTGGAGGTTGTAGCGCTGCTTGAACTCGAGAAATTCGGCGGGCTTCCGGTCCGGGTCGAGGTACCGCACCTCGAGGCGCGAGGTCTCGGAGCGGTAGGCCTCCAGCAGGTGGCGGATCGACACCTGGAGCGGATCGCTGGCGCTGGCGAGCACGTGAATTTGCACCGGCTCCTGCAGGCCCCGGAGCGTCTCCCTGGTCGGCTCCGAGAGCGAGTAGAGGCGGGCGCTGGTTAGGTCCCAGCGCTTGTAGTTGCGCGCGACGGCGACGTTGGCCAGCACCGCCAGCGCCAGCGCCGCCGCCAGGCCCAGCGCCGAGGACGCCTTGGTCAGGGCGCTGGTTCCGCCGGCATCAGGCCCCTGGTTCTTGTCGCGTTCCGCCATGGCGCCGAGGCTTCTAGCACACTGCTCGGCCCGCCAAGCCGCGCCCCGCCCTCGGGTCGTCGAGGCGCGTAGCTTTGTTGTGGACCCCGGTGGATCCAAGCACAATAGGGCCGATGCCCCTCCCTGCCTCGCCCCGGGTCCTCGCGCCGCTGCTGCTCTCCCTGGTGGCGGGGTGCATCCCGAGCCGCCCCGGGATGGGCCTCCTCGCCCCGTCGCGCGCCGCGTCCCGGGCCCCGGCCCCCGCCTCCGCCCCGGCCGCGGCCGCCGCGCCCCCCCTCGCCCCGCTCCCCCCCGCGGCCCCCGCCCGCGCCAAGAGCGCCCCGGCGCCGGCGGTCGAGAAGCCCGAGGCCCCGGCGCCCTTGCCCTCCCCGGCTGCCAGCGCCGAGCGCGCCACCGCCTACATGAAGCTCGATGCTGCCGCCTGCGAGGCCGAGCTCAAGCGTAGGGGGGTTCCCTACGAGCTGGCGACGGCGCAGGGGGTGGACCGGGCGATCCGGCTGCGAGGTCCGCTGCGCGGGGTCGAGATCCACGCGCCGGGGGCGAAGGACAGCTGGCACCAGTCGGTGCACGAGATCCTCGACTGCCGGCTGGCGCTGGCGCTGGACGACTTCGCGGCGCTGCTGGCGGAGCGCGATTTCATCGAGGTGGTGCACGCGAGTTTTTACCGGAAAAACGCGAAGATCGCCGGCCGCGGGGTGCCGAGCCAGCATGCCTCCGGGCGGGCGATGGACCTGAGCGCGCTGGTGAAGCGGGACGGCACCAGGCTCGATGTGCTCAAGGACTGGCACGGGGCCATCGGGGACAAGGCCTGCGGCCCCGACGCGAGCCCCCCGAAGCAGGACACGCCCGCCGCCCGCGAGCTACGGTCGCTGGTCTGCGAGGCCGGGGCGAGGGGCATCTTTCACCTGATCCTCACGCCCAATTTCAACCACGCTCACCACAACCACCTGCACATCGATCTGGCGCCCAAGCGGACCCACGCGGACGTGAAGTGAGGCCGTTCAGTCGGCGGACGTGCCCTTGCAGGTGACCGGGGCGGTGGCCTGGCACGATGAGGTGAAGGGCTGCCCGTCGAGGCGCGCCTGGGTGAACTCGAGGATCTCGGGGAGGGCCCAGGTGGTGGCCCGGGTGTGGCTGGCCCCGGCGCACTCGAGGAAATTCAGCGGCATCCCCTGCTTGCACAGGGTCTCGTAGGCGACCCGCTCGATGGGGGAGTGGACCAGCGTGTCGTTCTCGCCCAGCACGAACAGGATGCCGTAGGACGGGGAGGGCGCGTTGATCCGGGGGACGGTGGTGGTGGTGAGCCCGTTCTCCGAGACGATGCACCCGAAGGGCTGCTGCTGGGCCAGGGCGTCGTTCTTCGCCGCGTCCAGCAGCGCGGGCTGGAAGAGCTGTTCGAGGGAGTCAAAGCCATCGAGGGCGTCCCCCGGGTCGCAGCTCGCCGCGAGGGCCTTGGGGATCTCGACATCCAGCGGCGGCACGAAGGCCTGCGCCAGCTTGTCCCCGTGGCCGTACCAGTCCGACGTCACGCCGATCATCGCCGCGGTGTTGGCCGAGGCGCTCACCGGCTCCTTGAGGGCCCGGACCGCCTGGCCCAGAAGGTCCGCCGGGGGCACCGTGGCGACCACGCCCCGCAGGTCCAGGTCCGGGGCGTAGTGCGGGGCCAGCCGGTCCACCCACAGCGCCGCGTGGCCGCCCTGCGAGCCCCCGATCACCGCCACCTGGGGCGAGGGGCACAGCTGCCGCTGCTCGGCCAGGCGCCCCGCGGCCCGGATCCCGTCCAGCGAGGCGATCGCCGTGGGCTGCCCCGCCAGGTACGGATGCGGGAACCCGGTCTTCTGATCGTCGTTGCGCAGGCCCAGGTAGTCGGGCCCCACCGCGATGTACCCCAGCGACGCGATGTACGCGAGCAGCAGCACCGCGTCGCTGTCCTTCGAGGGACCGCAGCCGTCGGTGAAACCAGCCGTCCCGTGGAGCACCGCCACCCGCGGCAGCGGCCCCCCCGTCGGCTCGCTCGGCATCACCACCGCCCCCGTCGCCTCGATCAGCTTCCCCCGATCCTGCGTCGTGTACTTGATCGTGTACGCCGTGACGTCCCACTTCGGCGCCGGCACCGCCGCCCCCGCCAGCCCTTGCACCAGCGACGACAGCAGCAGCGCCTTGTACGACAGCCCCTCGGTGGCCCCGGTGATCTCCCCCAGCGACGCGTCCGCCTGCCACGCATGCGCCGGCTGCCCGCAGCGCGCCGGCGACGCCGCCAGCGCCTGCGCCTCCGGAGATGCCCCCAGCCGCGGCCCCGGCAGCGGCGCGCAGCTGCCGCCCGCCGACCCCGCGGCCCCGGACTGTCCGGAACTTCCGGAGGTCGCCCCTGCCCCGGCCGCGCCCGACCCTGCGGCGCCGCCCTGGGCCGCGGTGCCCGGGTCGCCGGGCGATTCGTCGTCGGAGCAGGCTGCGAGCAGCAGGGGGAGGCAAAGCGCGAGGAGAGGTGCGGTCGTACGCATGGCCCCTGCCTAGCACGAGCCCCGGTCGGAGGGAGCCACCCGGGGCCGCGCAGGTGGGCTACCATCGGCAGGGCGATGCGGGTGCTGGTCGTCGAAGACAACAAGAAGTTCTCGAAATTCCTGGTGCGCGCCCTCCAGGAAGAGGGATACGAGGTCGAGCTGGCCGAGGACGGCGACGCGGCGCTGGGGCGAGCGAGCGCGGCGCCCTTTGACCTGGTGCTTCTGGACTGGATGCTGCCGGGGCAGGATGGGCTGGCGGTGTGCCGGGCGCTGCGGGCCCGTGGGGTGACGACGCCGATCCTGATGCTGACGGCCCGCGCCGAGGTGTGCGAGCGGATCGAGGGGCTGGACGCGGGCGCCGATGACTACCTCTCCAAGCCCTTTGACCTGGGCGAGCTGCTGGCCCGGTGCCGGGCGCTCTCTCGCCGGGGTGCCCCCGCGGTGGCTCCGCTGCGGGTCGGCCCCCTGGTCATCGACCGGGCGAACCGCCGGGCGCTCCTCGATGACCAGCGGATCGAGATGACCCCCCGGGAGTTCTCCCTGCTGGCCCACCTCGCGCGTGAGCCCGGGCGCGTCGCTCCCCGTATGGAAATTCTCTCCAAGGTCTGGGAGATGAGCGTCGATCCGGGCTCCAACCTCATCGAGGTGCACGTGAAGAACCTGCGAGAAAAGCTGGGGGAACACGCCCGGATGATCGAGACCGTGCGGGGGGTCGGCTACCGGCTCGTGCCGCCAGGATGAAGCTCCGTGATCAGCTCTCCCTGGTGCTGACCTTCGTGACCGGCGGGGTGCTGGGCGTGTCCTTCCTCGTCGTGTCGCTCCTGGTGCGGCGCGACGAGACCGAGGACCTGGACCGCGCGATCCTGGCGCAGGCCATGGCGGCGGTCCTGCTGGTCGCCGAGAAGGCCCCGGAGGCGCCCCAGGTCATCGAGGGCGTTCGCGGGCAGATCCCCGAGATCCCGGCCCCTGTGCGCCGCTACGAGGCCATCTACGCGAGCCACGGGCAGGTCCTGTCGGCCACCCGCACCTTCGAGGGCAACGTCCCTTCGCTGGAGCAGCTGGGCGTCCCCGAGAGCTTGCCCGGCGAGGGCGTGGTCGTCGAGCTCTCGGTCCGCGGGAACCCCCTCCGGGGGGTCGTGCTCCCCTTCGGCGAGGGCAACCGCTTTCGCATGCTCTACGCCCTCACGCGCCGCTCCGTCGACGAGGACCTGCGCTTCCTTCAGAAGCTCTTTTTGGCCCTCTTCCTCGTGGCCATCGCCGTCACGGCGCTGCTCTCCAGGTTCCTCGGCGCCCGCCTCGCCGCGGACGTCGGCATGCTCGCCGGCGTGGCCCGCGCCGTGGCCCGCGGCGACCTCGACGCCCGGGTCCGCGGGCGCACCCGCGACAGCGCCGAGCTCCGGGCCCTCAGCGACGACATGGACCGGATGATCGAGCAGCTCGGGGAGCTGGTCTCCAACCAGCGTATCTTCATCTCCCACGCCGCCCACGAGCTCCGCTCCCCCCTCGCCACCCTCCGCGGCCAGCTCCAGCTCGCCCTCCGCAGGGAGCGCTCCCCCGACGAGTACCGCGAGATCATCCAGGACGCCCTCGCCGAGGTCGAGGCTCTCGGGGCCCTCGCCGAGGACCTCCTCGTCCTCGCCCGCCACCAGGACGGTCACTCCCCTCGCGGCGCCGAGGTCGTCGTCGAGGCCCTCCTGCAGGATGCCCTCCGCATGGCCCAGGGCTTCGCCCTCCAGCGCGACGTCCAGGTCCAGCTCCTGACCCCGGCGGACCCCCTGCGCATCCGTGGCGTGAGATCGGACCTTACCCGTGCCATCCGCAACCTGCTGGACAACGCGGTGGCCCACACGCCCCCGGGGGGCGAGGTGCGGGTCGAGCTGAGGGAGAGCGAGCGGGGGGTGGAGATCGCGGTGGTGGATCCAGGCCCCGGGGTCCCGCGGGAGGATGCTCCGCGGATCTTCGCCCCTTTCTTCCGGGGCTCGCGCGAGCAATCGGGGGAGATCCAGGGGGCCGGCCTGGGGCTGGCGATCGTGCGCGAGATCGCCCGGGCGCACGGGGGCGACGTGCAGCTGGACAGCGCCCACGCCCCGGGCGCTCGCTTCGTGCTGTGGCTACCCAAGGCGCCAGGCTGAGGATGTCTGTGGACCTTGTGGGTCACTTTCAACTGGACGTGAATCGTGGCGTGGGTCAGCGGCGGGGGGCGAGGAGGGGGCGGAGGAGGGGGCGCTGGAGGAAGAGGGAGCGGAGGCGAGGGTCCCGGATGCGCTCGGCGGTCTCGTGGAGGTGCTGGACGACGCCGCGGCGGGCCTCCTGGGCGAGGGGGGCCTGGGCACGAGCGAGGGCCTCGCAGGCGAAGACGCGGATCTCGATGCCGTACTCGCTGGGGATCGAGGAGACCGCGCCGAGGGCGGTGGACGCGAGGAGGATGCCGGTGTGGAGGTCGCCGGCCTCGACCCGCGAGAGGGCCTCGATGCTGGTGGCATAGATGTGGAACGAGGAGAGCGCCTGGCTCTCGGCCTCCTGGCGGGCCTCGAAGGCGCAGGAGATGGCCGAGGTGGAGTCGCGGTGGGCCCGGGCGATGAGGGCGCGGACGATCTTCTCGTGGACCGCGTCGTAGCCGTTGTGGGTGAGGCTGCTGAGGGTGGAGGCCTCGGTGCAGAAGCTGTGGGCCGCGTCCGAGTCGCCGCTGTCGAGGACGACCTCGGCGGAGACCAGGAGCGTGTCGGCGAGGGAGTCCTGGTCGCCGTAGCGCTCGTGGGCCTCGCGGGAGCGGCGCAGGTAGGCGACGGCCCGGGGCAGGTCGCCCATGCGCGCGTAGGCCATGCCGATGTTGGTCAGGGTCTTGGCGATCTGGAAGCGGCTGCCCACCGACAGGTCGAGCTGGATGGCCTCCAGCGCGAGGGCGATGGCGTCCTCCCAGCGCTCGGAGACCAGCATGGCCATGGCGAGGGAGTTGCGGGTGCGGGCCTCCATGCGCCGGGCCCCGGTGCTGCGGAAGATCGCGATGGCCTCGGCGTAGGCGTTGACCGCCTCGCGGACGCGGCCCAGGCGTCGCAGGATGGCCCCGCGGGACCGGAGCACGTCGGCCCGGTTGCGGGCGGTGATGCCGCGGTGACGCTGGGCCACCGCGAGGGCCGCGTCGCAGGCCTCCAGGGCGCCGGGGAGGTCGCCCAGCTCGCGCAGCAGCTCGGAGACGATGGTCTGCGCCTCCGTCTCCAGGCTCGGCGAGCGCGCCAGGCGCGCCGCCTCGACGGCGCTGCGGGCCAGGTTGATCCCGTGGGTGAGGTTGCCCTCGTCGAGGTCGAGGCGCGCCGAGCGCACCAGCGCCAGCGCCACCCACCGGGGCTGGCCTGACGCCCGGGCCAGGCGCCGCAGCTCGGACAGCTGCTCCTTGCGATCGCGCCGCCTCCCGACCACCCGGAACGAGGCCTCCAGCGCCTCGTGAGCCTCCAGGCGCCGCAGGTCCCTGGCGGGCAACAGCTGCAGGGCGCGCTGGTAATAGCGCACAGTCATCGGGGTCTGGTACGTCTGGCGGGCCGTCGTGGCTGCCTCCAGGTAGAGGTCCGCGGCCCGGTCCGCGTCGCCGCCTCGCGCCAGGTGTTTGGCCACCGTGGCCGCCGCCAGGCCCTTGCCCTGACCCACCGCCAGCAGGTGCTCCCCGAAGCGGCGGTGAAGCTCGCGCCGCCGGTCCGGATCCAGGTCCTGGTAGGCCACGTCCCGGGTGATCGTGTGCCGGAAATCCACCTGCTCTCCCCGCGCATCGCACAGCCCCCGGGCGCACAGCCGCGAGACCCCCTCTTCCAGGTCTTCCCCCTGGAGCCCCTGGAGCTCGCCGCCGGTCAGCGGCGTCCCCGCCACCGCCAGCCACTCGACCACGCTGCGCTCCCGCGAGGAGAGCTCCCGGAGCCGGTCCCCCAGGATCTGCTCCAGCGTCGAGGGCAGCGGCGCTTGCCCCTGCTCGACCCGCACCAGCTCGCCCTCGCCGTTCTCGGCCTGCTGCAGCTCCAGGGTGCCGCGCTCCAGCAGCGCATCCACCATCTCCAGGAGGAAAAAGGGGTTTCCGGCGACCCGGGGGGCCAGCTCGGCGCAGACGGCGGCGACGCCCTGACGGACCCCGAGCCGTGCCTCCACGAGGCGGATCTGGTCCTCGCGGGAGAGGCCCTGGAGGTCGAGCCGGACGATGCCTTCGAGCTGGCCGAGGACGCGCTCGTCGGGGCGCGTCAGGAGCAGGGTGAGGATGGGGAGGGAATCCTCGCGTCGGATCAGCTCGGCGATGAGCTCGAGGCTGGGGCGATCGATCCACTGGAGGCCGTCGTAGACGAGGACGAGGGGCTGACGGGAGGCGAGCTCGGCGAGCAGGGCGCGGACCGCGCCGCCGATCTGGCGGCGACGGAAGGCGAGGTCGTCGGCGTCGAGGGCCATCTCGGCGCGGCCCAGGAGCAGGTCGAGCAGGCGCTCCTGGACCGAGGGCCCGCTGGAGGGGCGGGCCTGGCCGTCGAAGAGCTCATCGAGCCGTTCTTTCAGCTCGTCGGCGGGGGTCTCGGTGTCGACGCCGAGGGCCTCGCGGGTGAGGGCCGCGATGGCGCTGAAGGGGAGGTCGCTGCGGGCGTGGCTGGCCTCGTGGCGCAGCAGGCGGGCCTCCGGGGGCAGCTCGGCGAGGAAGGCCGCGACGAGGGCGCTCTTGCCGATGCCCATCTCGCCCACGACGGCGCGGCTGATGATGGCGCCCTGGGCGCCGTTCTCCGGGGAGACCGACCGGTGGTAAGCGGCGTGGAGGTCGGCTTTTTCGGCGTCCCGGCCCACCAGATCGCCGGGGGCCAGGGCGGCCTCGGCGGCGCGCTCCTCGCGGTTGAGGGGGCGCTGCAGGGCGTAGACCCGCAGCGCCCGCGGCAGCGGCAGGGAGGGCTGGGGCGGGACCTCGACCAGCGGGGCGTCGCCCCAGCGAAAGTCGCGCCGCACCATGCGGTAGAGCCCCCCCGCCACCCAGGTCGCGCCCCAGGGGGCCTGCTCCCCCAGGAGCCCCGCCAGGTAGCCCGCCGGCGGCAGCAGCGTGGGCCGCGCCAGCCGTCCGCTGGCCTCGCGCTCGCCGGAGGCCACCCCCCGGACGATGGCGAGGCTCGCCTGGAGCGGGACCTCCAGGTCCTCCGAGGCGCCGTCCATGGCCTCGTGCACGTCGACGGCGAGCCAGGCGGCCTCGACCGCGGCCCGGGACGAGTTGGCCAGCAGCCCCACGATGGCCTGGGCGTGCCGGTCGCCTTGCCACTGCCACGCGGCGCCGCGCTTGTAGGCGATGGCCTCGAGGGTCTCCCGCAGGCGGGCCAGCACGTACTCGGCCCGGGCGACGCCTGCGGCCCCCTCCAGGTGACCGATGCCCTCGAGCCGCATTGTCACCACGGCCACGTGGCGGACCTCCCGGGCCCCCCGCGGCTGGGGCTGCCGGTCGTGGGCCGTGTTCACCCCCGTGGCCTCGCCGCCCCGGGCCTCTTCGTGGGGGGTCTGCTGCGCCGTCGAGGGGCGCCCCTCGCTCCCCACCCCGGTCCCTGCCGCCGGCTCCGGATCCCGCCCTGGCACCTGGAGCAACACCGCCTCCAGCGCCGTCGCGTCCACCAGCTCTTGCCGGGCCAGCATCGCCCGGTGGATGGCCCCCGCCAGGTCCCGCGAGGTCTGGAAGCGCGCCCCTTTCTCCCGCGAGAGGGCCTTCATCACGATCCCCTCCAGCTCCCCCGGGATCTCGCGGGTGTAGGTGCTCGGCGGCTCCACCACCCCGCGCCGCACCGCCTCCAGCAGCTCGTCCCCCTGCAGCACCCCGTGCAGCGGGCGCCCCGTCAGCATCTCGTGGAGGCACACCCCCAGCGCGTAGATGTCGCTGCGCCGATCCACCCCCTCCCCCTGGGCCTGCTCCGGCGACATGTAGCCGAATTTGCCCTTGAGCAGCCCCCCCTCTTCCCGGAACAGGTTGGCGCTCGCGATGCCAAAATCCGCGATCTTCACCGCCCCCTCCCACGAGAGCAAAATGTTCTGCGGACTCACGTCCCGGTGCACGATCGCCAGCGGCGCCCCGTCGTCGTTCTTCCGCTCGTGGGCGTAATGCAGCCCCTTCGCCGCCTCCGCGATGATGTACGCGGACACCCACGGCGGCAGCCTCACCCCGCGCCCACGCGCCGCGCTCAGCACCCTCCCCAGATCCGGCCCCTCCACGTGCTCCATCGTCAGGAGCTGCCCCTCCTCCCCGATGTCCTCGAAATCGTACACCTGCACGATGTTCGGGTGGTTCAGCCGCGTCGCCAGCTGCGCCTCCGCCACGAACATCGCCTGGAATCGCCTCGACTTCCCGTGGTGCGGCAGCACCCGCTTGATCACCAGCTGCTTGTAGGTGTTCTCCGCCCCCGGCTTCCTCGCCAGGAACACCTCCGCCATCCCCCCGGCCCCCAGCCGCCTCAGGATCTCGTACTGCCCCAGCCGCGCCGGGGTCACCACCCCCGGGGATCCGCTCATGCGCCCAGCCTAGCCTCATCCCTCTCGCTGCCGCAACGCGCCCCTCTCGCCGCCTCGAGTCTGTAGAGAACTTCTCTACAAGCCGCCGCCATCCCCGCCGCCCCCGGCGCCCCCCTCGGGAACTCCGCCGGCCGCACCCCCAGCAGCCTCCCCAGCTCCTCCCCGTTCGTCCCCGTCGAATCATCCGGAACTTCCGGACAGGAGAGCGCGATGGTGTCCGCATGTACCCCCATCGGGGCGGCGGCCCGGGTGGTGGCGAGGACATCGTGAAGGACCCCGAGCCGATCGGGGGCCACGAGCAGCAGGAGGCCGCCGAGGGCGCGGGCCAGGTCCGCGTTGGTCTCGGTGCCGTTGAGGGGGGAGAACAGCCCCCCCGCGGTCTCGACGAACAGCCACCCGGGCCGCTCCGCGAGGGCCCGGGCGCGGGCCACGATCGCCGCGACGGTGAGGTGGACCCCGGCCCGGCGCGCCGCCAGGTGGGGGGAGAGCGGGGGCTGGAAGCAATGCAGCGGCGGCTCCACCGGCGCCCCCAGGGCCTCCGCGTGGGCCGCGCTGTCGGGGGAGGGCTGGCCCGGCAGGACCCCGCTCGCCACCGGCTTCCAGGCGGAGGCCGGGGCCCCCTGCGCCCGAAGCTCGGCCAGGAGCGCGCTGGTGACGAAGGTCTTGCCCACGTCGGTCCCGGTCCCTGCGACGACGACGATCATCCAAACACCTCCTGGTGAGCCCCACGAAACGCCTCGATGGCGCGCTCCAGCGCCTCCTCGCCGAGCCTGGCATGGACGGTCACCCGGAGGCGAGAGCTGCCCGGCGGCACCGTCGGCGGGCGGATCGCCAGCACCCGCACGCCCCGCGCCAGCAGGGCCGCGGACAGCCGCAGGGCGCCGGCCTCGGGGCCGATCAGCACCGGCAGGATGGGCCCCTCGTTCCCCTCGATCAGCCGGTACCCTTGCGCCCGCAGCGCCCCGCGGAGCCGGTCGCCCAGCGCCCGCAGCCGGGCCCTCGCCGCGTCGTCGGACCGGGCCTTGCGCACCGCCGCCAGGTTGGCCTCCGCCAGCAGCGGCGAGACGCCCGTCGAGAACACGAAGGAGCGGGCCCGGTTCCAGAGCCAGTCGGTCAGCACCGCGGGGCCCGCCACGAAGGCCCCCTGGCCTCCGAGGGCCTTGCCGAAGGTCCCCACCAGCGCGTCCGGCTCCACCCCTTGCTGGGCGCAGGTGCCGCGCCCTTCGTCGCCGAAGACCCCCAGCGCGTGGGTATCGTCCACCAGCAGCGCGGCCCCGTACCGGTCGCACAGCGCCCGGAGCGCCACCAGGTCGGGCCTGTCGCCGTCCATGCTGAAATACCCCTCGGTCACCACCCAGCGGCGCCCCGCCGCCGGGGCCTGCAGCGCCGCCTCCACGGCCCCCACGTCGTTGTGCGGCACCACCGTCGCATGGGCGCGGCTCAGCCGGATGCCGTCGATGATCGAGGCGTGGTTGAGGGCGTCCGAGATCACCTGATCCCCCGGACCCAGCAGCGCCGACAGCAGCCCCACGTTCGCCGCGTACCCGCTGGAGAACAGCAGCGCGTCCTCCTGGCCCAGCCACCCCGCCAGCTCCCGCTCCAGCGCCCGGTGCTCCGGGTGGTCCCCCGCGATCAGCCGCGACGCCGTCGCCCCCAGCCGGGCCCCCTCGGGCGCAGCGATCAGCCGCTCCGTCGCGTACCCCAGGTAATCGTTGGAGCACAGCTCCAGCACCGACGGATCCCGGCGCTCCTCCGGCCGGTGACGGCGCCTCCCCGCCGCCTCCAGCGCCGCCAGCTCCCCCGCCAGGTAGCCCAGCGCTGGCCTCATGGCGTCAGCACCGCCTTCACGCTCCGGTGCTTGCTCCGGTCGGTGCTCACCTCGATCGCCTCGCCGTAGCTGGACAGCGGCAGCCGGTGGGTCACCAGCCTCGACCCCGGCGAGCACCCGCTCAGCAGCTCCAGCGTCAGGTCAAAGGTGCGCCGCCGCTGCCCCCGCCAGTCCTCGTGACCGTAATAGACGGAGCCTATCAAACGCTGCTCCCTGGACCAGACGGTGCTGAGGTCGATACGGTCGAGGATCCCGGCGGCCCCCACCAGCACGATGGCCCCCCGGGGCCGGGTGACCCGGAGCGCGTCGCCCAGGCTGCGCTCGGTGCCGATGCAGTCGAAGACGACGTCGTAGCCGCCCACCAGGAAGCCCCGCCCCAGGATGGGCTTCAGCTCGCGGGTGCCGAGCTCCTGGGCGGCGAGGTGGAGCAGGTCGCCGGGGCCCAGCACCCGGTCGGCCCCCAGGGCCAGGGCGATCTCCCGCTGGTAAGGCTCGATGGTGAACAGCGTGACGCGGCAGGCCGGGTTGAGCTGCTTGAGGGCCCAGAGGGTCGCGAAGGCGATGATGCCGCCGCCGATGACCAGGGTCTGCTCGCCGTCCCGGGGCAGGTTGGGCAGCACCGCATGCACCGCGACGCTGAAGGGCTCGGCCAGCACCGCGCCGTCGTCGTCCACCGAGTCCGGCACCCGGAAGAGCTGGGACCGGTGCGCCACCATCCGGTCCGCGAACCCCCCCGGGTACTGGCGCGAATACCCCAGGATCGCCCCGCCCCCGTCGAAGTGCCGCTCGCAGGTGCCGTAGACCCCTTGCTCGCACCAGGCGCAGGCGGGGAGCCCCCGGGTCTCGCAGTGCAGCACCGGATCCACCACCACCCGGTCCCCCTCCTTCACCCGCCCCACCGCCCCCGGCCCCACCTCCGCCACCTCCGCCAGGATCTCGTGCCCCAGCACCGCCGGCAGCGGCTGCAGCACGCTGAGCGTCGGGCTCGCCTTCTGGAAGATCGCGCTCAGGTCGGTCCCGCACAGCCCCGTGGCCCGCGGCGCCAGCTTCACCCAGTCCGCCCCGGGCAGCGCCGGCTCCGGGACCTCCCGCAGCGACAGGCTCGACAGGCGCCCGTACAGCAGCGACTTGATCTTGCGCCGCGTGACCAGCGCCGCAGCATACCGGGGGATGGAGAGATCGAGCACCAGGGCGCGCATGGCCCCCATCCTGCTCCATGCGCGCCCGGCCTACCAGATCGCCCTCTCGATCAGCGGCAGCGGAACCCGTTGGCCACCGTGCTGATGTTGCTGTTGCAGGACAGCCCGCTCACCGTGCAGCTGTTCCGGGTCTTGACCCCGCAGTACGGGTCCACCCCCGGGCCCGTGCGGTTTCCCGGGGCATACCCCGACTTGTCGCAGCCCAGCACCACCCCCGGGCAGGTCGGGTTCTTCGTGTCCAGCGGCGACGGGTCCTCCACCCCGTTGCAGTCGTAGTCAAACGAGATCCCCTGGGGGGCCCCGGGCTTCGGGTACCCCTGCTCGAAATAGGCCTGCTGCCCGGGGTACACCTCCTTGTTCCCGTCGTTGCAGTCCGCACTGTTGGTGACCCAGCCCTCCGGCTGGCTGCACGCCGCCATGCTGGTTTCCTTGTCCCCGAAACCATCCTTGTCCTTGTCCTGGTAGTACATCACCGGGTTCGCGCATCCCCCCGCGCCCCCACCGCCGGCCCCTGCGCCCCCCGCGCCTGCGCCGCTTACTCCGGCCCCCCCGCCCGCGCCCGCGCCGGCCTCCCCGCCTGCACCGGCTCCCCCGGCTCCTGCTTCCCCTGCCTGTCCGGAAGTTCCGGACTCACCGCCCTGTCCGGAAGTTCCGGATATGCCGCCCTCCCCCGCACCTGCCTGGCCCGCGGCGCCGCCCTCGCCGGCAGCGCCCGCCTGCCCTGCCTCGCCTGCGGTGCCCGCCTCGCCCCCGGCCCCTGCTTGTCCGGAAGCTCCGGACTCCCCCGCGCCCCCCGCGGTGCCCCCGACGCCCGCGTCCCCGGCGGTGCCTCCGGAGCCCGCCTGGCCAGCGCCACCCGCGCCGTCGCCGCCGGAGCCCCCCGGATCGCCGCCGGAGCCGGCCTGACCGGCGCCTCCGAGGCCAGCGGAGCCTGCGGTCGCTTCAGGGCGCTCGCTGTAGGTAGAAAAGTCGTACTCCCCGGTCAGCAGGCAGCCCGCGAGGAGGAGCGAAGGGAGGAGGGTGAAGGCAAGGGAAGGGTGGCGCATGGGGGTCAGTGGCGTGAGGTACCGATGTCCGGTGGGGGCTGGCTGGTCTTGGGGGAAGAGCGTGCCTGGTGTCGCGGCGGCGAGGGCAGGGAGGCCGCCGAGTTCGAGGCGAGGGGGGTGAGGGCGGCGAGGGCGGCGAGGGAGGCAACGGCCGGGGCGGTCGACGCCAGAGAGGTCGTGGAGGCAAGGGCCAGCGGGGTCGGCGGGCCAGCGGAGGGCGCGGGCTCCTGGGCAGGGGCCCGGAGCAGGGAGACGAGCGCAAACCCCAGCCCCACCGCCCCGGTCAGGACCGCCACCACCGGCCCCGCGCCGGTCTTTGGCGCCCGGATCTGGACCGTCGGTGCGTTGCGATCCTCCTGCTCGCCGTCGCCTGCCGCGGGGGCCGCTGCCTGCGGAGGCGCGGCTGGCTCCGGGATCGAGGGCGTGGGGCCAGAGGGGGCAGGGGGCAGGTTCCGGGGGCGGGAGCGCGGCCGCTGCGGCGGCGAGAAGCCCGCCGCGGAGGGCCACCGCGGGATCTCGACACCGCTGCGCTCCGCCGCCTCCAGCAGGGCCTTGCGCATGGCCCCCGCGCTGCTCCAGCGCTCGCTCTGCTCGTGGAGCAAGGCCCGATCGATGACCTCGGCGACGGCGCCAGGCATCGAGGGGACCAGTTGCCCGAGGGGCCTCGGGGCGCCGTGCAGCAGCTTCATCAGGTACTCGGTGCTGTTCCTCGATTCGTAGAGGAACTGGCCAGAGAGGGCCCGGTACAGGGTCGCCCCCAGGGACCACAGGTCGGACTGACCGTTGATCCGATCCAGATCCCCGAGAGCTTGCTCCCGCGACATGTACTTGATCGTCCCGAGCGCCATCCCGATCTCGGTCAGCGTCTTCAGGTCACCGCCCGCGGACTGGATGAGCCGCGCGATTCCGAAGTCGAGGATCTTCACCCGGCCGTCCACGCACAGGAACAGGTTGTCCGGCTTGAGATCCCGGTGCACCACCCCCGCCTCGTGGGCCGCCCCCAGCGCCTCCAGCGCGAGGGATCCGATCGCCAGCGCGTCCGGCACCGCGAGGGGCCCGCCCAGCCGCTTGAGGCGCTCCCCCAGGTCCTCGCCTTCCAGGAACTCCATGACCAGGTAAGGGGCCCCGTTCTCCGCGACCCCGTCGTCCAGCACCGAGACCACCCCCGGATGATCAACCACGTTGGCCAGCGAACCCTCGCGCAGAAAACGCTCCACCGCCCGGGTGTTGGGCAGCAGACCTTCGTGGAGGATCTTGAGCGCCACCCGCTTGCCGTTGCGGTGCTGCGCCTCGTACACCGCGGCCATCCCTCCGGCCCCGATGAGTCGCAAAATGTACCACTTCTCCCCCACCACCGTCCCTGGTTCGAGCGCCTTGAAGGTCTGCATAACCCTCCCATGGTACCTAAAAACTGACCATGGACCCACAGGGACCGGGGCCCCTCGGGCCCCCCGACGCTCACCCGGGCAGTGACTCCGGATGGAGCAGTGAAGAACAGGTACCCTCCGACCCCCACCCCCGCTGCCCCCAGCACCCAGAACGCCAGGTTGGCGGTCAGGAGACCGCTGTTCGAGCTCGCAGCCCTGGCCCCCTCGGCGTCGCAGAGCCTGGTCGCCGCATCGCAACGCTGCTCGATGGTGTCCCGTCGGCTGTTCAGCATCAGCCCCGTCAAGCCGGCTCCGATCAGCGAGGCCACCCCCACCCCCGCGATCGCAAGCCCGGTCGTGCGTTGCCAGGATGAGGTGCTTTTTGACCCCTCTGCCGCGGGCTCGCTCGCAGGGGCCGCCGAGGGGGGCTGGGAGGGCGCGGGGGGCCGTGGCGCGGCGGAGGCCAGGGCGTCGGGCGGGGAGACTGGTGTCGCCGAGGAGGCTGCGGGGGCCGCTCCAGGTGCGGTTCCGTCCGGGCCCCCGGGCTCGATCTCGAGCTCACGCTGCTCCGCCTCCTTGAGGGTGATCTTGAATTCTCCGTCATGGCGGTAGGGCGCACGGGCCACGATCGTGTGGGGGCCAGGCTCGACCGGCAGGGGGGTCTCCAGGCTTGCAGCGCGCAGCTCGACCCCGTCCAGCAGCACGATGCCCCTGGCCGTGGGACCTTTCATCTTCAGCGTCAGCCGGGGCACGCGCTTTGTCAGCGCCGCCACGTGCACCTTGGCGACGGAGAGCCGGGCGTCGGCCAGCTTGTTCGAGGAGGTGAGCAGGTCGATGAGGGCGCGCCAGCGCTCCAGCGCCGAGGCGATCTTGCCCTGCTTCTCCTCGCACTCTGCCAGGTTGTAGAGCGTGCCCGGGGCCGGCTCCAGGCGGTGACTCTCGGCGAATTTGGGGCAGGCTTCCTTGTAGTTGCCGGCCTTGAGCAGCGAGCGCGCCTCGCGGAAGAGCGCGTCGGCCAGCGCCGTGTTGTCGGCGCTAGCTACCGGGGACACGCTCGCTGCGACAAGGCATGTCGCCGCCACCAACCAGCCAGACCGACGTATCACCGGGCAAGGGTGCACCAATCCGCACCGTGTGACCACCCTCCGAGGTGGGGTCACAAATCACACGTACGAGGTGCACCGGAGGGCGGTCGTGTCACTGCCTGGCCGAGCCGAGGTCGGTGCCCCCCTGGGATCGAGGCGGGCCTGGAGGGGTGGAGCGAGGTCGAGCGGCCGGTGGCGTCGCCGGGGAGGGCCTGGGCAGTGCGGAGGTCACCGCGGAGGCGCTGGCCATCGGAGCCGAGGGCGTCGGTGCCGGGAGCGCCGAGGTCACAGGCAGGGCTGCGCTGACGCTGGGGGTAGCCTGCGCCACCGCCACCAGGGCGGGCCGATCGCGCCCCTGGAACCAGAGGGCTGCGACGGCGCCGAGGGTCAGGCACAGGAGCGCCGCGACGCCCAGCAAGGCCGGGCTCTGGGCGGGCCGGGCGGGGGCGGCTGGCTCTGCCTCCGCGGGCAGGGGGCCGGACGGCCTGGGGGCGGGCGCCGGTGCCGCGATCTGGGTGGGCGCCTCGGGCCCTTCCGGGCGCGAAGGCAAGGGGCGCCGCAGCGAGGGCAGCGCCGCCGCCACCTGGATCCGGGGGGCGGTCGGCGCCACGTACCCGCAGGGGGAAGGCGAGGGGGGGATGGCGATGCCAGCGTCTGCCGCCGCCGCCAGCAGCGCCTGCTTCATCTCGACCGCGGAGCTCCAGCGACGCGCCAGATCGTGCTGCAGGGCCCGGTCGATCACCGCGGCGATGGGCCCCGGCAGCGAGGGCAGCACCTGGCCGATGGGCCTGGGATCGCTGGTGATGAGCTTGGCCAGAAACTCGACCGGCGTGGTCGCCTCGAAGAGGTACCGGCAGGTGAGGGCGTAGAAGAGCGTCGCGCCCAGGGCCCACAGGTCTGCCCTGGCGTCGAGGCGCTTGAGATCCCCGTGGGCTTGCTCGCGCGGCATGAACGTCGCCGTCCCCATCGCGATGCCGGTCCGTGTGGTCGATGGAAGCCCCAGGTCGGCGACCCGGGCGATGCCAAAATCAAGGACTTTTACCTCCCCATCGACCGTCAAGAACAGGTTGTCCGGCTTCAGATCGCGATGGACGATGGTGCGGCTGTGGGCCGCCTCCAGGACGTTCAGCACCGCCACCGCGATCGATAGCACGTCCGGCAGCTCCAGCGGTGCGCCGAGCCGCTCCAGCCGATCCTCCAGGCTCTCGCCCTCCAGGAACTCGAGCACCATGTACGGCAGCCCGTCCTCGGTGATCCCATCGTCCAGCGCCGACACCACCCCGGGGTGCTTCACCGCGTTGGCCGCGTACCCTTCCCGGAGAAAACGACCCAGGATCTCCTCGTTGTGGACCAGCTCCGGGTGCAGGATCTTGATGGCCACCCGCTTCCCATTGCGGTGCTGCGCCTCGTACACCGTCGCCATGCCGCCCTTGCCGAGCTGGCGCGTCAGCACGAACCGCTCGGCCAGCGTCTGGCCCACCCTCCCCCTGGGCTGCGAGGTCGCGCTCTCTGCATCCTGGCCGGGGCGATTCCCCGGGTCGAGGGCTGTCGTGGTCACTTGCTTCAGGTCTGCTGCAAGCCGCGCCACGCCGCAAGGCATCCGGGCCACCGCTCCCTGTCACCTCCTCCTGTCTCACCCGTTCGTCCTGCCCACGAACCTCCATTTCCGCGCGCTTTCGCGTGGCTTCAGGTAACTTTTTACCCTCCATCGAGCGCTCTTTCTTGCTCCTCGCCTCCCGCAGCAGCTCGGCCAGTTCTCGCTCCGTATCCTGGTTGTAGGACAGCAGCGTGCGGATCCGTTCCATCGGGTACGCGCCGGTCTCCAGGATCACCCGGAGGCACCCTGGCTTCTTCCAGACGTAGGCCTCGTCCAGCAGCGTCAGCAGATGGACGCCGCCGTCCGCGTAGTAATCCCGGGTGACCAGCGGCGAGTGCCCCAGGCTCAGCAGCAGCAGCAGCATGTCGTCCTGGTCGTGCTCCACCGCGTAGAAAAGCGGCGATCGATCCTGGACCCGCAGCACGTCCTCGTCCCTCGCCCAGCGCTCGACGATGGCGCGGCGCCCCAGCCGTACGGCGCACTCCAGCGCCCTCGGGCGCGTCTTCACGCTCTCGACCCACGCCTCCTCCACGCCCTCGGATCGCAGCAGCGCCTCGGTCACCTGGATCGGTAGCCCCCGCAGCCACCCTGGATCCGCCAGCAACACCAGCGGCACGGTCGGGTTCTCCAGGAGCGCCTCCGCATGCTCCTCCGCCAGCCCCTCCAGCGCCTCCACCGGCGTCGATGGGTTGCGGGCGACTTCCTCCCGCACCCCCCGGTCCTCGTGCCTCGCCAGCTCCGCCAGCCGGAGCGCCGGCGTGCCGGGGTCACGCGCCTCCTCCTCCGGGGGCCAGTTGCTGTGAGGATTTTCCATACAGGTTCCGGGTGAACCGCGCCTTCCGGGGCGCAAGCTTTACCCAGGTTACCTCCGGCGCCCGGCGGCGCTACCCTCGGGCGGCGATGGAGCGACTTGCCTTGCGAGCGGAAGAAGGCCCGGCGGCCCTGGGCGCGCTGTGGGCGGTGGCCGAGGCTGACCTGCCGATCACCCCCGGCGAACGCCGCTGGATCGAGGCTTCCGCCCGGGCCCTCGGCGTCGAGCTGGCTCCGGGGGAGGAGCGACCCTGGAGCCCGGAGGAGGTGGCCGCGGCGCTCCACGGGGAGCAGGCGCGGGAGCGGGTGCTCCAGCTGATGATGCTCACGGCCATGGCCGACGAGCACGTGTCCCCCCGGGAGGCCGCGGTGGTCGAGTCATTTGCTCGCGCTCTTGCCATCGAGGAGCCCCGGGTCCAGAGCCTGCGCTTGCTGGCGGAAGGGCGGACGACCCGCGCCTGGCTGGGGCTCGCTCGCCGCGGGTCGGCCCGCATGGATGTCGAGCGCGTGCTGGAGCGCGAGGGGTTTCTGGGGATCTGGCGCATCGTGGGCCCCCTGCTCGGGCTCGTCGAGGACCCGGAGCGCGCACGCCGCTTCAACGATCTGGGCAAGCTCCCCGCGGGCACCTTCGGGCGTACCTACTGGGAATTTCTCGTGAACAACGGGCTCCCGCTGCCGGGCGAGGCCCACGCGGTCCCCGAGAGCGGCCTGTGGCACGACCTCGCCCACGTGCTGGGGGGCTACGGCGTCGACCCCGACGGGGAGGTGCAGGTGGTGAGCTTCATCGCCGGGTTCAAGCGCGAGGACCCCTTCTTCTGGCTCTTCACCATCGCGCTCCAGTTTCACCTGGGACTGCGGGTGTCGCCCTACTCCATGGGAGGGAAGGGGCATTTTCGCCCGGATCTGGTCTACCGCGCCCTGGAGCGTGGCATGGCGATGAACACTGATCTCTCCCTGGGCTGGGACCCCTGGCCCCATTTCTCTCGCCCCCTCACGCAGGTCCGCGCGACCCTGGGGGTCCCGGCCTGATCCCGGGCAAGCCCTCCTGCGCGAGCCACCGCTCCACCTCGGCCATGCCCTCGTCGAGCAGGAGGCGAGGGCGGTAGCCGAGGGCCCGCGCGGCCTCGATCGAGTAGGTCCCCGGACGGAGCAGGTAGTCGACCGCCTCCGGGTAGGCCGGCGGTGTCTTGCCGAGCCAGCGCGCTCCGCGGGCCAGCAGCGCGAAGGAGCGCTTCAGCAGCGGCGCCGGGAGCGAGCGGATCCGTCGCTGACCGAGCAGCCGGGCGAGCCGGAGGAAGTAATCCTCCACGGACGCCGAGACCCCGTCCGACAGGTTGTAGGCGTGCCCCGCGCGCCCCCGCTCCAGGCAGAGCAACATCCCGTCCACCAGGTTGTCGATATGGACGTGGTTGATGCGCCCCTGACCCCCCGAGGGGATGACAAAGAGGCCTTGTTTCATCAGCGTGAGGGGGCGTACCACCCAGGGGATGCTGCGCGGGCCATACACATCCCCGGGGCGAGCGACGACGACCTCGAACTGACCTGCGCGCCCGGCGGACCAGGCGACCCGCTCGCTCTCGATCTTGGTCTCGCTGTAAGGGTTCCCTTCCCCGCGAAGAGGGCCATCTTCCCCCACCTGATCGGGGAATGAAAAGCCGTAGACCATGACCGAGCTGACGTGGAGCATCCGTCGCACCCCGGACGCCCGGGCCACCTCGGCGACCTGGCGTGTCCCCTCGACGTTGACCCGCTGAAACAGCGCCCGATCCCCCTGCTCCGCGACGATCGCCGCGGTGTGGATCACCGCGGTGGCCCCCTCGCAGAGCGCCCGCAGCGCTTCCTGGTCGTTGATCTCGCCCACGAGGACGCGCTCGCAGCACCGCTCCGCCTCCAGGGCGGCGGTCTTCGAGAGCTCCAGGCCGATCACCCGGGCCCCGCGCTGCTGCAGGCGCTCCGCGAGGCGCCGCCCGATGAACCCACCGACCCCGGTGATGGCCACCCTCTGCTGCTCCATACGCCCCACCTTAACACCCACCACCCTCGCGCGTTGGTTCCTCGAATCGCCCTCGCGGCGATCTGGGGTACCTTGCTTCCCTGTCCATGATCTCCTCGCGCACCCTGTCCACCGTGCTCGCGGCGGTGCCGCTGGCCTGCTCCCCCGCTGCGCCGCCGCCTGCCCCGGCCGCCTCTGCCCCGGCCGCCTCCGCCCCGGCCGCCTCCGCCCCGGCGCTCGCGGCCTCCTCGGCGCCGCTGTTCCCGCCGCCCCTGTCCTCCTCGTCCAGTCCGCTGCCGGCCTGTCCTGCGGTGAACACCGCCGCCCCGCCGCCCACCCGGGCCCCCGCGGCCGCCCTGGCCGCCTGCGAGAAGCTTCGTGAGGCGTCGATGCGCAGGGTGCAGCGCGTCGGCGCGGACGCCTGGACCTGGCTCGAAGGGGCCTGGCCCGGGATCGCCCGCTGCGAGCAGGACGCCGCCGGGGCCTGGTTGCTGGAAGTCTCCACGTTCTCGCGGAGAGAGGGGAATCTCTTGGGGGAATTTCAGCTTGTGCGGATCGCCGCGGACGGCAAGGTCAGCCCCACCAGCCTGGG
Organism: Polyangiaceae bacterium; assembly: GCA_025453595.1. GTDB lineage: Bacteria > Myxococcota_A > Polyangia > Polyangiales > Polyangiaceae > JANWXX01. Next base: position 11,773 of record JALOQB010000005.1, on the reverse strand, counting down.
AGGTCCTTTCGGCCAGCTCCCCGAGGGGGTCCGGGAGGGGGCCGCGGTGCTGGCCTCCTTCGACCTCGACGGGGACGGTCGCTTCGAGGTGCTGCTCGAGCGCTCCGGGTACCACGGCGGAGGAGAAGACGCCTGGCACCACCGCAAGGTGCTGAAGATGCAGGGCCGCGACATGAAAGAGTTCAAGCTGCCCATCGACAGGAATTCGCTCCAGGGGGTCGACGCGATCGCCGACGTCGACGGGGACGGCCGCGTCGATCTGATCCTGGAGAGCCCTTTCCTCGTACCCATCCCCTGCACCCTCGACGGCGACGCCCGCGGCCCCCGCATGCTGCTCCACAACACCAGCGCCGGCCTGGTCCTCGACGACGAGGTGACCCACCAGTTCCTGCGCGTTGAGTGCGCCGGTCAGTCGCGGCGTCGCCTGTTCTTCCCCCCGGAGCAGCAGGTCAACGGGATCGACGCGGCCCGTCGCTCCATCCTCGCCGTGGGCTGCGCGCGCCTCGGCGGCCTCACCCCCCAGGATGCGTCCGCCCAGATCCAGCGGGAAGCCCCGCCGGCCGAGCAGAATTGCTCCCTGTCCTCTCCGCTGCTGCTGGGGGCCGCCTCGATGCAGGTGCCCCTGACCGTCCCTCGCCTCGAGTGCGCCCCGCGCCCCGCCCCCCCCCGCTGACTCAGCGCGATCCGCCGGACGAGTACATCGAGAGGCGACGCACGTTCTCGTCCACCCGCAGCGGGTGCCGCAGCGACGGGAAGGCCCGCTGCTCGCAGTCGTCTCGCTCGCACATCCGGCAGGTCACCCCCACCGGGATCGCCGTGGTCGGGTCCTTCAGATCGACCCCGTCTGAATAGATCAGCTCCCGGGCAAACTGCGCCTGACACCCGAGGCCGATGGCCATGATCGGATGCTGCGCGTGGTACCCCCCGCTGTCCCGCTGGATCGTGCGCGCGATGCAGAAATAAGAGGCCCCGTCCGGCATGCGAGAGACCTGGATCCGGATCATCCCCGGGGTGAGGAAGGCCGCGAAGATGTTCCAGCGCGGGCAGGCGCCGCTGAATCGCGCGAAGTGGATCCCCGAGGCGCTGAAGCGCTTGGAGATGTTCCCCGCGACGTCGATCCGGATCATATGAAAAGGGACCCCCTCCTGCCCCGGCCTCCGCATCGTCGTCAGCCGGTGGCACACCTGCTCGAACCCCACCCGGAACCGCCGCCCCAGCACGTCGATGTCGTAGCGCTCCCCCCGCGCTGCCCTCAGGAACATCTCGTAGGGCATCAGCACCGCGCCGGCGAAGTAGTTGGCCAGCGCGATCCGCGCCAGGCTCCTGGATTCATCGGAGCTCAAACGTTCGTCGCGCAGCACCTCGTCGAGCTCCTGCCGCTGCGTCATCAGGCCGATCTGGGCGGCGAGCTGGAAGTTGCGGCTGCGGGTGGGCAGCAGCTCGGACAGGGTGAGGATGCGCCGCTCCGCATCGTAGCGCCGCAGCATCCCCTCCGCATCCCCGCGCCGTGCCACACGTACCTGTACCCCGAGCCCCCGCTCCAGGTAGCGCACCAGCCCCGGGTAGAGGTCATCCTCGTCCAGCCTGGCCTCGCGCCAGAGCGCCTCGGCACCCCGCTCCAGCCCCGGGAAATGGTTCATGTGGCGCTGCACCAGCTCGCTCACCTCCTCCGAGGGGATCAGCGCTCGCACCTCGACCCCATCCCCGTCCGCCAGCCGTGACGCCAGCATCTCCGCCGAGGCCCGCGCCTCCTGGTACGCACGGTAGAGCTTCAGCACCGCACGCGCACACCCCGGGCTCGCCCCCACCAGCTCCCGAACCTCGCCGCTGTTGAGCCGGTCCTCCTCGAACATCGAGTCCGAGAAGGCCTCGTACAGATCCCCCAGCAGCCGGGCGTCTTCGTCCGGCGCAAACGCGCGCAGGTCGACCTGAAAAAGCTGCGCCACCTTGATCAGCAGGGGCGCTGGCAGCGGCCTCCGGTTGTTCTCGATCAGGTTCAGGTAGCTCGCCGAGATGTCGAGCTGCTGGGCCACGTACGCCTGGCTCAGCCCCGCGTTGCGGCGCAACGTCCGCAATTTGGCGCCAAAACGCACCGGGACAGCCTCGGAGGAGGGGCGATGTGGGGAGGGGTCCTTCATGACGCGATTTACAGTATTTACAGGTTTACAGACTTGCCCTGTAAATGCGGCAACAATGGCTGCAAAACAGGTTGTCATGAGAACTTGACCGAGTTCACTACGGGTTGCAAGCTGCAACGCGTCATGTCGTTGCAACGTCCGCCAGGGGTCGAGCTTGAGGGGCCGGTGAAGCCGGGCTTCGAGCGTGTGTTGACGACGGAGGCGCTGGCCTTCGTCGCGGGGCTGGTGCGCCGCTTCGGGCCCCGCCGGCGCGAGCTGCTGGGGGCGCGGGTGGCGCGGCAAGCGCGGCTGGATCAGGGCGAGTTGCCGGTTTTTCTACCGGAGACGCGGGCGATCCGCGAGGGGGACTGGCGGGTGGCCCCGCTGCCTCCGGCGCTGAGCGAGCGGCGCGTCGAGATCACCGGCCCGGTGGATCGCAAGATGATCATCAACGCCCTGAATTCGGGGGCGAACCTGTTCATGGCCGACTTCGAGGACTCCTCCTCGCCGACCTGGGACAACCAGATCCAGGGGCAGGTGAACCTGATGGACGCGGTGCGGCGGACCATCCGGTACGAGACCGAGCAGAAGAGCTACGCGCTGCAGGAGCGGGTGGCGACGCTGCTGGTGCGCCCGCGCGGGTGGCACCTGGACGAGGCGCACCTGCGGGTCGACGGCGAGGTGGCCCCGGGGGGGCTGGTCGACTTCGGGCTGTATTTCTTCCACAACGCCCGCGAGCTCCTCGACCGGGGTGCGGGCCCCTACTTCTACCTGCCCAAGCTCGAGAATCACCTCGAAGCGCGGCTCTGGAACGACGTGTTCGTGGCCTCCCAGGAGGCCCTCGGCCTCCCGGTGGGGACGATCAAGGCCACGGTCCTCATCGAGACGCTCACCGCGGCCTTCGAGATGGATGAGATCCTGTACGAGCTGCGCGATCACTCGGCGGGCCTCAACTGCGGCCGCTGGGATTACATCTTCAGCTACATCAAGAAGCTGCGCTCCCACGGGGCCTACGTGCTCCCGGACCGGGGGCAGGTCTCGATGGACAAGGGGTTTCTGCGGGCCTACTCGCTGCTGCTGATCGAGACGTGCCACCGCCGCGGGGTCCACGCGATGGGCGGCATGGCGGCGCAGATCCCGATCAAGAACGATCCGGAGGCCAACGAGGCGGCGATGGCGAAGGTCCGGGCGGACAAGCTCCGCGAGGTGCGGGACGGCCACGACGGCACCTGGGTGGCCCACCCTGGCCTCGTCGCCACCGCCCGCGAGATCTTCGACGCCCACATGAGCGGGCCTCACCAGATCGAGCGCCGCCGCGACGAGCGCATCACCGAGGTCGATCTCCTCCGCCCCATCGAGGGGACCCGCACCGAGGAGGGCCTGCGCCACAACATCCGCGTCGGCGTCCAGTACATCGAGGCCTGGCTCGGCGGCCAGGGCTGCGTGCCCATCTACAACCTGATGGAAGACGCCGCGACCGCCGAGATCTCCCGCGCCCAGGTGTGGCAGTGGCTCCACCACGGGGTCACCCTCGCCGACGGCCAGCGTGTCACCCGTGAGCTGCTCGCCCGCCTGATCGCCGAGGAGATGCAGCGGGTACGCCGCGAGGTCGGCGAGACGCGCTTCGCCTCCGGCCATTTCCCCCGGGCCACTGCCCTCTTCGAGCGGCTCTCCGTGGCCGACTCCTTCGAGGAATTTCTCACCCTCCCTGCCTACCGTCAGCTCATCGCCCCCGAGCCTGTGCGCTGAGGTCTCTGCCTGCTGTCCCTCTCTCCCTGGAGCACCCATCATGACCACCCCCGATCGTTTTGCCGGTATCACCCGCCCCTATTCCACCGCCGACGTCGAGCGCCTCCGCGGCTCCCTCAAGGTCGAGTACACCCTGGCCAGCCGCGGCGCGCGGCGCCTCTGGGAGCTCCTCCACACCCGCGATTACGTCCAGGCCCTCGGCGCCCTCACCGGCAACATGGCGGTCCAGATGGCCCGCGCTGGCCTCGAGGCCATCTACCTCTCGGGCTGGCAGGTGGCCGCGGACGCCAACACCTCGGGCCAGATGTACCCGGACCAGAGCCTCTACCCCGTCGACAGCGTCCCCAACGTGGTCCGGCGCATCAACGCCTCGCTGCGCCGAGCCGATCAGATCGAGCACGCCGAGGGCAAGCTCTCCCGCGACTGGTTCGTCCCCATCATGGCCGACGCCGAGGCCGGCTTCGGCGGGCCCCTCAACGCCTTCGAGCTGATGAAGGCGATGATCGAGGCCGGCGCCGCGGGCGTTCACTTCGAGGACCAACTGGCCTCCGAGAAGAAGTGCGGCCACATGGGCGGCAAGGTGCTCATCCCCACCGCCCACTTCATCCGTACCCTCGTCGCCGCCCGCCTCGCCGCCGACGTCCTCGACGTCCCCACCCTCCTGGTCGCCCGCACCGACGCCGACAGCGCCAAGCTCCTCACCAGCGACATCGACGAGCGCGACCAGCCCTTCGTCGTGAAGGGCGAGCGCACCCCCGAGGGCTTCTTCCTCTTCAAGGGCGGCATCGAGGCCGCCATCGCCCGCGGCCTCGCCTACGCCCCCTTCGCCGACCTCGTCTGGTGCGAGACCTCGACCCCCGACCTCCACGAGGCCAGGCAGTTCGCCGAGGGCATCCACGCCAAGTTCCCCGGCAAGATGCTTGCCTACAACTGCTCCCCCTCCTTCAACTGGAAGAAGAACCTCGACGACGCCACCATCGCCAAGTTCCAGCGCGAGCTCGGCGCCATGGGGTACAAGTTCCAGTTCGTCACCCTCGCCGGCTTCCACAGCCTCAACCACGGCATCTTCGAGCTCGCCCGCAAGTACAAGGCCGAGGGCATGAAGGCTTACTCCGAGTTCCAGCAGAACGAGTTCGCCTCCGAGGCCAACGGCTACACCGCCACCCGCCACCAGCGCGAGGTCGGCACCGGCTACTTCGACCAGGTCTCCGAGGTCATCACCGGCGGCAAGGCCTCGACCCTCGCCCTCGTCGGTTCCACCGAAAAAGCCCAGTTCTGATCCCCCTCCGCGACCCCGGCCCCGCCGCCCTTCAGCGGCCTCTCTTCGGCGGAGGCCGGCTCTCCGAGGGTTTCCTCCGCTCTTCCTGCTTGCGTCGCTCGTCCGCTCGCTGACGCTCCTGCTGGCGCCGCTGTTGCTCCGCGCGCTCTCGCTCCTGCTCTCGTTCCTGCTGGCGCCGCTGCTCTTCTACCCGCTGACGCTCCTGCTGACGGCGCTGCTCTTGCTCCTGCTGGCGGCGCTGCTCTTGCTCCCGTTGCTGCTGCTGACGCCGTTGCTCTTCTGCCCGCTGACGCTCCTGCTGGCGGCGCTGCTCTTGCTCTTGCTCCTGCTGCTGACGTCGCTGCTCCTCTGCGCGTTGCTGCTGTTGCTGCTCTACCCGCTGGCGTTCCTGCTGACGTCGTTGCTCCTCCTCCCGGGCCTTGGGAGGCGCCTTCTGGGCGTCTCTGCTTCGTTGCACCTCCTGCCGTCGCTGTTCTTCCTGCCTTCGCTGGGCCTCGGCCTGGCGCTGCACCTCCAGCTTCCGCTGGGCCTCCAGCCTGCGTTCTTGCTCTCTTTGCTCCTGGATTTGCCTCGCAACGTCCGGCCCGCGACCCCCCGGTGGTACACGAGGTGATGGCGGGTTGCCCTTGCGCTCCTGCTCCGGAGGACGCACCCCTGGGACCACCACGCCCGCGGGGGGCAAGGTTTTCCCGGGGGCTCGGGGTGGGCTGGCAGGCCCCTGGGGATCGGCAGGTTTGACCGGATCGGCAGGTTTGACCGGATCGGCAGGTTTGACCGGATCGGCAGGTTTGCCTGTTCCGCCAGGGGGATTGAAAGGGGGCGGCCCCTCGTTCGATGGCCCCTGGCCCGGTGAGGATCCTGCGCCGTCGGGCGCATCTTTCTTGCCTTGCTCCGCGCTCCGTGGGGCCGCTTCGCCGCCCTTGTTCTCCGGAGGGCTGGCATCCGGGCGACTTTCCCCGATGGATCGGATGCTGCTGTCCTCCTTTTGCACCAGCTTGTTGTCATGAAACAGGGCTGCGCCCACCACGTGGCCATGCTTCCAGACCTGCCTCGCCACCTGCGGCTCCAGACAGGTCGCTCTGGGGGCCTGGGCGCCGCAGACCGTCGTTTCCCAGCCTGGTGAGTTGAAATTGCTCACCTTCGCCCCGCTCTTGGCGGGAGAAATCAACCCTGACCATACCCACCCTCGCCCCGCCTGCGAGGCAAGCTCCAGGAGCACATTCAGCTGCGAGGGGCGCTTGCATTTGTCATCCGGGCCCTCCCACTGAAACCTGGTGAACAGGAGGGGCTCCCTGGCCATGGTGTCAAGCTTGTACCAGATCGTGATCTTCCGGGCCTTGCACCCGCCAAGCACGACGTGCTCCATCTCCACGGTCCCCTCGCGGGCCTCGAGGTGGGCTTGCGTGTCCTGCTCCTTGGGTGCGCTTTCCTTCTCCTTGTTGTCGGTGTTCTTGTCGTTTTTCCTTCTCTCTTCTCTCTCCTTTTCCCTGGCCTCCCGCTCCTTCTTCTTCTGCATCCTGGCGTTGAATTTCTCCTGGTCGTAGTAAATCCGGGCGCCCAGGATCTCCCCGTTCTTCCAGATCTTCTTCGCCGTTGTTTCATCGAAACAGCCCTGCCTGGGGGCGTTCGCCTTGCAGATGGCCTTGTCCCAGTCCGGGATCGTGGGCAACCCGGTGACCTTGCCGCGGCGGGTGTTCTCGAGAAAGGTGTGCCAGATCCAGCCGTGACCTTCCTTGCTATCGATCTCGAGCAAGATGGCCACTTCCAGCGGCAATTCGCAGTCCTCTTTCCCCTCTTGCTCCCACGAAAAACCTCCGCTGACCGACGGCTGATTTGCGATCGCTCCGACGTTGTAGCTGACCCGCAGCTTCGCGGCCTTGCACTCCCCGAGCTGGACGTTGGTGAGGTGGATCTCCCCCTTCTTGGGGAGTTTTGCCTGCGCTGGAGCCGCATCGGCGAGCACCAGGGTGGCGAGGCAAAGCGACGAGGCGAGGACCGTCCGGGGTCTCCGGGAAACAACACGCACCATTCCCGTGGCAAACGCAAGGGGCGTGCCCCGGGCCGATTCTCCGGGAATTCATCGACATGGACGCCTTCTGGATGCAGCGAGTCGCGAGAAATATTCATCCATGATGAACGGCCTGCATCCTGGGTGCCCCTCCCTGATGCCGGTCGCCAGTCCAGGTGCTTCCTCGAGGAATCACCGGCGCAAGGGGCTCTCGCCTCGTACGCTGCTGCGCTACCGTGGCCCCTCCATGGCAACGGCCCGGCTTGTGCAGAAATCCGAGACGATCCCGCTCCCATCCCGGCCCGAGGGGGCTCGCATCGTGGCGGTCGCGGACACCCACTCGTTGCCCCACTCCGCGCTCCGCCAGCGCCTCGACGAGCTCCGCCCCGACGCGATCCTCCACGCGGGCGATATCGGTGACCTCGCGGTGCTGGACGCGCTGACCCGCCATGCGCCGGTCTTCGCGGTCCGGGGCAACATCGACAGCCGGGCGCCTTACCTGCCCGACGTGCTGACCCTCGACCTGACCCAGGGGGACAAGCACCTGCTGCGTGTCCTGCTCCTCCATATCGCCGTGGCCGGGCCCCGCCTCCGGGCCGACGCGGCCCGCATGGCCCGGGAGGCGAAGGCCTCGCTGATCGTCTGCGGACACTCCCACGTTCCGTTCATCACCCAGGAGCGCGGCCTCACGGTCTTCAACCCTGGCTCCGTGGGCCCCCGGCGCTTTCACCTGCCCATCGTGCTGGGCACCCTCGACATCAGCCCGGAGCGCGTCTCCCTCGCTCACATCGATTGCGAGACCGGGCGCCCCTGGAGCCCTCCCCCGGCCCCGTAGGTTCTCGTGACCCCGTCGAGCCTCCCGGATGAGGCAAGCTTCGACGCAAGAACGAGGCCCCCTGGTCGTACGTCTTCCGCCGGCCTGGGGACCCTGCGATTCTGCCGGAGTGACGCTCCTCCTCGCGGTTGTTCCGACCCTGGTCATGATCGGGGTATTTCTCTTCTTCTGGCGGGATACGAGGGCTCGCGCACGGCTGCAGCGGAGGCTCCTGCGGGTCCTTGCGACCGGGCAGGCCGCGAGCGGTCAGATCCTGCGCATGGAACCGACGGGAAAAATGGGGGGCACGAAGGCCTTCCCCATCCTTGAGCTCTCGCTGGACGTGGAAGTCCAGCTGCCAGGGATGGACCCTTACATGGTCAAGACCCGCCAGCTCGTCGATCAGCACCGGCTCGCGTCCGTGCAGCCGCGGCAGATCGTCTTCCTGCGCGTGGACCGCAAGAACCGCAAGCAGATCGCCCTCACGGATACGCCCGGCGAAGAGGTCGACCCGAGCTACCGTGAGGCCCCCGGTGGCGGCAAGAACCCCTCGGTCGGTGCAGCGACGCCCCTCTTCCATACGGATCGCCTCCGGCAGAGCGACCTGGCCGTGGTCCTCGCGTTCGGCCTGCTGTCGCTCGCCATGATCTTCATCGCCCTGCGCTTCGGCGTCGACTGGGAGGCCCTGTCCCCGCCTCCCGGCGGGTTCTGCGCCGCGGCGGCGCGCTGCTGCGAGCGAATCCCGCAGGACCCCGGGGTGGAGGCCGTGGTGAAGCAGCTGACTCCGGGGCTCTTCACCGAGCGTTGCGTGATCCCGAGCGACCGGGGGGATGCCAGCTGCAAAGGGCTCTACAAGCACTACGTCAAGCAGGCCGCCGAGCACCAGATCCGCTGCGACTGATCCTGCTCATCGAGCCAGGGCAGCGAATTCGCTAGGATGAATCCATGCGGTTTCTCCACACCATGCTCCGCGTCCGGGACCTGGACGCAGCCCTGGATTTCTTCGTGAACAAGCTCGGCCTGCGCGAGGTGCGCCGCTCGACGAGCGAGCAGGGGCGGTTCACCCTGATCTTCCTGTCCAGCGGCGCCGAGGGGGACAGCGCCGAGGTCGAGCTCACCTACAACTGGGATCAAGACGAGCCCTACCCGACCGGCCGCTTCTTCGGTCACCTCGCCTACGAGGTCGACGACATCCACGCCGTCTGCGCCCGCCTGCGCGCGGCAGGCGTCACCATCCACCGGCCCCCGCGCGACGGGCGCATGGCCTTCGTGAAGTCGCCCGATGGTCACTCCGTCGAGCTGCTCCAGCGAGGCCGGGCCCTCGCGCCCTGCGAGCCCTGGATCAGCATGCCCAACGAGGGGAGCTGGTAGCCGCTCGACGCGCCGCCGGTGAGCCCCGGTGGCCTCAGGGGACCCGCCAGGGCGAGGCCCGATCCGCCGCGTCCTGCCGCCGGAAGTCGCGAGGGGGCACCCCGACGGTCTTCTTGAACACCCTGGAAAAACTGAACGCGTCCTGGTACCCGACCTCCGCCGCCACGGCCTCCAGCGTGGCCTCGCTCTCACTCAGCAGGCGCATGGCGCGCTGCATGCGCACCGAGCGCAGGTAGCTCAGCGGCGTGTCCCCCATCGACGCCCGGAACCGCTCCGCGAGCCCGGTCCGCGAGAGCCCTGCGCTCCGGGCCAGGTCTTCCAGGGTCCAGGGGTGGGCGCAGTCCTGGTGCATCCGCTCGACCACCTGCCGCACCTGCGTGTCCTGGATCGCCTGGCAGAAGCTGGCGCCGCTCAGCCCCCGGTGCACGACGATCTCCCGGAGCAGGTAGGTGAAGATCACATCCAGCAGGCCGTGCACCAGGGTCTCCGAGCCCAGATCGGGCTTGCTGGCCTCCTCCCCGAGCAGGGCGATGGCGAGCCCCATCGGGTTCAGCCGGGGCCGCTGCTCCGCGCGGACCACGTACCAGTCCGGGAGCTCGCGAAAGAGCGGGTGCACCGGGGCGTTCCAGAGCTGGTAGGCGCCGCTCACCACCGAGGCCACAGGCTGCTCCGCGGGGGCGCCTTGCCCCGCCTCCCCCCACCGGCTCGTCACGCGCCGTAGCTGGCCCCTCTTCAGCCGCGCCTCGGTGCTGACCACGTGGTCCTGGCCCCGCGCCATCAGCGCCGCATCACCGGTCTGGAGCCTCACCGGCTGCTCCAGGCTGCCCCCGTGCAGGTACACGTGGCCCGCCGTCACCACGTGAAACCCGATGCTCCGCTCGCACGGGAACTGGAGCCAGACCGGCGCCTCCAGGTGCCGCAGGTCCAGCACACGACCCTTCAACCCCGCCTGCAGGAGGATGTCCGAGAGCAAGTCCATGCCGCAACCACCGTAGCATCGCATGTCCCGGAAGATGCTGCTTCTGTACGGTTGAACATGAATCATGAACGTTCTGCCATTCTCCGTCCCGGACGGGTGCCTAGAGTGAGGCTGTCAGCGACGAAGAAAGGATCGTGTTCATGGCCAAGACTCTGGTGATCGGTGCGAGCGGGTTGGTGGGTTCCGAGGTGGTTCGGCTCCTGGAGAAGAAGGGGCAGCAGGTCGCCCAGGCGACCAGCAAGAAGCCCTCCCTGCCCTCCCAGGTTCACCTCGACCTGGTGGCGCGCAGCGGCCTCGAGACCGCCTTCGAGGGGGTCGACCGGCTGTTCCTCATGTCCCCGCCGGGCCACACCAACCAGCACGAGCTGCTGGGCCCTGCCATCGACCTCGCCCGCGCCCGCGGCCTCCGCAAGGTCGTCTTCATGACCGCCATGGGCGCCAACGCCGACCCCTCGGCCCCCATGCGCCGCGCCGAGCTCCACCTCGAGTCCTCCGGTGTCCCCTTCAACATCCTGCGCCCCAACTGGTTCATGCAGAACTTCCATACTTTCTGGATCCAGGGCATCCTGTCCCAGGGCAAGATCTTCCTGCCGGTGGGCAAGGCGAAGGGCAGCTTCATCGACACGCGGGACATCGCGGCGGTGGCCGCCGAGCTGCTCACCCGCAGCGACCTGGACAACAGGGACTTCGATCTGACCGGGGGCGAGGCCCTCGATCACGACCAGGTGGCGGCGATCCTGTCGAGGGAGACCGGCAAGGCGATCTCGTTCCAGGACGTGCCACCGGAGGCCATGATGGCGGGGCTGCTGGAGGCGAAGCTACCGCGGGATTACGCCGAGTTCTTGCTGATGATCCTGGGCTTCTTCAAGGCCGGCTACGCGGAGCGCACCACGGACGCGGTGCAGGTGATCACCGGGCGCCGACCGGGCACCTTCGAGGAGTACGCGCGCGACCACCGGGCCGCGTGGGCCAGCGCGCCAGGGTTAGCGCGCGATCCATCAGCGAAGCCTGCACCGGCATGATGACCTACTTGGACTGGTACTACGCAACCGAGAACGAGTGTATCTGGAAAATGAAGTACATAAAAGCTATTTTTCTCCACAATATGAAACAATACACGGAGAACTGGTTTAATCTCTCAGCTGCCAAAACAAAATAAGTGAAATTGAAATTGTAACTCAAAGAAAAATTTGCAGTCTAGGGTTGAAAAACGCAAGTGAAATACAGTTCCAATACAGAAACTTGGGAAAGAGGAGTAAGCGAATTCGAAAAAATACAATTTAAACTGCTTTGGGCCTATTTTTATCCAACGCAATAACTGGTCGATTCAGTTTCAAGCACAAAACAAGTAAATTTAGCTCATGAGCGCCGTCAAAATAAATCGTTACGGCGCTCATGAGCTAAATTCACTTTGCTATGGAACCAAATTGTGAATTTGTTTAGCAATTCTCACATT
>JALOQB010000178.1 GCA_025453595.1 Polyangiaceae bacterium | reverse complement strand
GTGATCGTCGATCGCTGCTACATCCACGGTTACCCGGAGGACGAGAGCAAGCGAGGGGTCCAGCTGAACAGCGGGACGAGCGCGGTGATCGACTCGTACATTTCCGACATCCACAACGTGGGGCAGGACACGCAGGCGATCTGCGGCTGGAACGGCCCGGGTCCCTTCAAGATCGTCAACAATTACCTGGAGGGTGCTACGGAGAACGTGATGTTTGGCGGGGCGACGCCGGCGATCCCGGGGATGATCCCGTCGGACATCGAGATCCGCCGCAATCATTTCTTCAAGCCCCTCACCTGGAAGTCGGACGATCCGAGCTACCAGGGGCGCGACTGGTCGATCAAGAACCTGCTTGAATTCAAGATAGCGCAGCGGGTCCTGGTCGAGGGCAACGTGTTCGAGAACAACTGGGCCGATAGCCAGGCGGGGATGAGCATCCTGCTGACGCCGCGGACCGAGGATGGGGCGGCCCCGTGGGTGGTCACCAGCCACATCCAGTTCGTGAACAACGTGCTGCGTGGGGTCGCGGGGGGCGTGAACATCTCGGGCCGCGACGACAACGGGCAGGGGGCGACGAGCTGCGTTCGCTTTGCGAACAACCTGTTCGAGTCCGTCGGCGGCGAGGGGACGCTGGCCAACGGCCGGCTCTTCCAGGTGCTCAACGGCCCTTCCTCGGTCACGATCGAGCACAACACGGCCTTCCAGAGCAGCCATATCGCCATCTTTGATGGGCCGAAGGGGGCGGGGCTGGTGGTGCGCGACAACATCGCCCCGCACAACGAGTACGGCCTCTTTGGCTCCGGCGTCGGCACCGGTACGGCCTCGCTGGAGGCATTTTTCTCGGGCTATGAGGTGACTGGCAACGTGTTTCCCTGGGCCCAGGCGAACCCCGCGGTGTACCCGCCCGGCAACTTTTTCCCCGCGGATCTGGCGCAGGTGGGCTTCGTGAACCTCGCGGGCAAGGATTTCCGGCTTGCGCCGGGGAGCGCGTACAAGGGCAAGGGCTCCGGCGGGAAGGACCCGGGGGCAGACCTCGACGGGGTGCTGGCCGCCACCGCTGGCGTGGTCAAGTGACCGCGGGGCCGCAGGCTCAACGGGTGCTGCGGAGGCGATAGCCCACGGCGCGGAGGGTCTCGACGCGCCATGCCTCGGGGCCGAGCTTGTCCCGTAGCCTGCTGATGTGGACGTCGAGGACGCCGGAGCCGGGGTCGAATTTCAGGCCCCAGACGTCGACGTAGAGGGTGCTGCGCTCGACGGTCTGGTCCGGGGTCTGGGCGAGCCGGAGCAGCAGGGCGAGCTCCTTGGAGGTGAGCTCGACAGGGGAGCCGTCCAGCAGCACGCGCTGGTTCATCCGGCTGATGAGGAGGGAGCCGAGGCGGAGCTCGCCGCGGACCCTGCGGAGCAGGGCCTCCAGGCGCGCCAGGAGCTCTTCCACGCTGAAGGGTTTGGTGAGGTAGTCGTCGGCGCCGCTCCGCAGGCCCCGGACGCGATCGGCCACCTCTCCCCTGGCGGTGAGCATCAGCACCGGAGGGCTTGTGGTCTGTCGGGAGAGCTCCTCGCAGAGGAGCAGGCCGTCCCCGTCGGGCAGCATCCAGTCGAGGACGATCGCGTCGAACGTGCGCTGCGCGAGGCGCCTCCGAGCGTCCGCGAGGCTGGTCGCGAGCTGGAAGGAGATGCCTTCTTCGAGGAAGACACGGCCGAGGAATTCCCCGAGGGAGGCGTCGTCCTCGACGAGCAGGAGGTGCAGGGAGGTGTCCTGTGGAGCTGTCATCGTCGGGGCCCTCCGAGAGAAGGGTAATGTTGACCCAAGGAGGGAGGAATCATGGGCGATCCGGGGCTGAAATACCTGAATCTTACGAAAATGTAAGATGAGCAGGTGGGGGGGATCCACTAGAGGGAATCGGGCGATGACGGAAAGCTCTTGCACGCCCGGGGTCGTGGTCGTTCTGCTGCTGGCGCTGCTGCCATCTTGCCGCGAGGCGAGCGCGGAGAAGAAGCCGCTGCCGGAGCCGCCGTACCAGGCGCGGGGCCCCGGGCAGCTCGGGGTCCGCCCGGATCTGTTCGCGATGCTCTCGTTCACGAAGGTGGAGGGGTCGTCGCGGAAGGCGAGCCTCACGGCGTTTGGCCGGGCAACCTTCGCGCCGGGAGGGTCTTACGCGGTGCGCGCGCCCGGCAGCGCCTTCGTGGAGCGGGTGCTGGTGACGGTGGGGGAGCAGGTCGAGGAAGGGCAGACGCTGGCGAGGCTGCGGAGCGTCGAGGTGGCCCGCCTGAGGGCGGATCTGAAGAAGCTCTCGGTGCTGCTCAAGGCGGACGAGGAGGCGCTTGCGCGGGTGGAGGCGGTGGCGGCGCAGGGGGCAGCCTCCCCGCGGGAGGTGGCGGAGTTGAAGGCAAAGATCGCGGGGGAGCGGGCCGAGATGGCGGGGGTCCAGGGGGTGCTGGGGGCGCTGCGTGTCGGGCGCGGAGGGGGCGACAGCGTGGAGCTGAAGGCGAGCCAGGGGGGGCAGGTGCTCAGCCGGGGGATCACGCCGGGCGAGCGGATCCCGGAGGGGGCGCCGGAGCCAGCCTTCCTGATCGGGGATCCGAGCCGGCTGGTGGTGCGGGGGTCGTTCCCGGAGCGGGATGCGCCGCTGCTGGCCCGCGACGCCTCGTGCTGGTTCGGCGTCCCTGCGCTGGGGAGCGAGCGGTTCGAGGGGGTGGTGTCCCAGGTGATCCGCGCGGTCGACCCGCGGACCCAGACCATCGAGGTGTTCTGCTCCCCCAGGCAACCGGACCCGCGGCTATCGGCGGACATGGCGGCGCGGGTCGAGGTGGACGTGGGGGCGAGCGGGGCGCTGCTTGTACCGCGGGGAGCGGTGCTGTTGCGCAAGGACGATCGGGTCGTCTTTGTGCGCGCCGGGGAGGGGCTGCTGGAGCGCCGGAAGGTGCAGATCGGCCTCTCGCTGGGGGACTCGGTGCAGGTGATCGAGGGGCTGAAGGCGGGGGAGGAGGTGGTGAGCAAGAACGCCATCTTGCTGGATGGTGAGCTGGACGAGGTGCTCTGAGCGATGTTCCGCTTTCTCGCGCGTTTCGCCGTGGAGCGCCCGGTGCTGGTGCTCACGCTCGCGGCGCTGCTGGGCCTGGTCGGTTACCGGGTGTTCCGGACGCTGCCGATCGAGGCGTTCCCGGACGTGACGGACCCGATGGTGGAGGTGGTGGGCCTCTACCCGGGGCAGTCCGCCGAGGAGGTCGAGAAGAGGGTGACCGTCGAGCTGGAGCGGGTGCTGGCGGGGACGCCGAAGCTCATCGACCTGCGCAGCGTGTCGGTTTTTGGCCTGGCGCTGGTGACCCTGACCTTCGAGGAGAACACCACCGATTTCGAGCTGCGGACCCACGTGGCGGAGCGGCTGCGGGACGCCACCCTGCCGGACTCGGCCTCGACGGTGATGGGCCCGCAGGCGACGCCAGTGGGTCAGATTTACCGGTACACGCTCCGGGGGAACCGCTCGCTGCGGGAGCTGCGCGCCATCAACGATTTCGTGATCGAGCGGCGGCTGCGGGCGGTCCCGGGGGTGGCGGACGTGTGGACCTTCGGGGGGTTCCAGCGGCAGTTCCAGGCGCGGATCGATCCGGTGCGGCTGGCGGCCGCCGGGGTGTCGCTGCTGGAGGTCCACGAGGCGCTCCGGAAGACCAACGTGAACGCGGGGGGCGGCTACGTGGCGGCGGGGGATCAGGAGCTGGTGGTGCGGGGCCTCGGGGCGATCCAGGACCCTCGTGAGCTCGGGCTCGCGGTGGTGCGGGAGGTGAACGGCGTCCCTGTGCGCGTGCGGGATGTGGCCGATATCGTCGAGGGATCCACGCCGCGCCGGGGCTCGGTGGGGCGGGGTCACGAGGACGAGGTGGTCGAGGGCATCGTCATGCTGCGGCGAGGGGAGAACCCGAGCATGGTGCTCGATGGAATCCGCGAGCGGGTGGCCCAGCTCAACCGCGACGTGCTGCCCAGGGACGTGAAGATCGACACGTTCTACGACCGGACGGCGCTGGTCGACGCGACGCTGGCCACGGTCAAGAAGAACATGCTGGAGGGGGCCCTGCTGGTCGTCGCGACCCTCTACCTCTTCCTGCGAACCCTCCGGGGAGCGCTGATCGTGGCGGTGGTGATCCCGCTCTCGCTGATGTCGGCCTTCCTTGGCCTGAAGATCCTGGGGTTGCCGGCGAACCTCATCTCGCTGGGGGCCATCGACTTCGGGATCCTCGTGGACGGGGCCGTCATCGTCCTCGAGGCCACGCTCCACGCGATGCACGGGGTCCGCTCGCGGCCCGAGCCGAAGCGCTCGCTCATCGCCCGGGCGACGGACTCGGTGGCCCAGCCGGTGGGCTTCGCGATGCTGCTCATCATCGTGGCGCTCCTGCCCATCTTCTCCCTGGAGCGGACCGAGGGGCGCATCTTCGCCCCCATGGCCTTCACCTACGCCTTCGCGCTCCTGGGCGCCCTGGTGTGCGCGATGCTCGTGGTGCCGGCCCTCGAGGTGCTTGTCCTGCCGGAGAAGATGCACGCCGACGAGCCCCGGTGGCTCGCCTCGCTCCGCTCCGTGTACCTGCTGCTCATGCGCTTCCTTGCGGGGCATCGCAGGCGGATCGGGGTGGCGGCGCTGGTCGTGCTGGGGGCCAACGTGGCCTACGGGGTCGGCATCGGCACCGAGTTTCTCCCGGAGCTCAACGAGGGGGGGTTCTACATCACCTCCACCTTCCCCTCGACCATCAGCGTGGACAAGACCAAGGAGCACACCCGCGAGATCCGGGAGCGTCTGCTGCGGCTCCCGGAGGCCGTCGACGTGCTTTCCCACATCGGGCGCCCCGAGTCGGCCACGCAGGCGGAAGGCTCGTTCAACGCCGAATTCTTCGTGCCGTTGCTCCCGGATTCCCGGTGGCGACCGGGGGCCACCCGCGCGTCGCTGGAGGCAGAGCTGCGCCGGAGTCTGGAGGAGATCCCGGGCGTCCAGTTCAACTTCTCCCAGCCCATCACCGACCGCGTCTTCGAGACCATCTCGGGCATCATTGGCCAGGTCGTCGTCAAGGTGCACGGCGAGGATCTGGAGGCGATGACGCGGGTGGCCGAGGAGTGCGTCCAGCGTCTGTCTCGCGTGCCTGGGGTCGCCGACCTCGCCCCTTACCAGGCCGGCGTGATCCCCCAGCTCCGGCTCGAGCTGGACCGGGAGGCCATCGCCCGTCGTGGCCTCGCTGTCGAGGAGATCCAGCAGACCATCGCGGTGGCTCTCGGCGGGGAGCCCGCCACCGAGATCTGGCAGGGGGAGCGCCGCCACGCCGTCGTCGTGAAGCTCCCGGACAGCGTGCGGGCGGACCCCCTGGAGCTGGGGCGCCTGCTGGTGGGCCCGCCGGACCGCCGTATCTCCCTGGGCGAGATCGCCCGGGTCTCGGTCGTCATGGGCCGGACCTCCATCTGGCGCGAGGATTTCTCCCGCTTCGTTGCCGTGAAATTCAATGTCCGGGGTCGAGATCTGGGGAGCACCGTCGAGGAGGCGCGGCGCGCCCTGGCGGACCTGAAGACGCCGGAAGGGGTCTACCTCACCTGGACCGGAGAGTTCCAGAACCAGGCCCGGGCGCTGGGTCGCCTCGCGGTCTCCCTGCCTGTCGCCATCGGGGCCATCGCGGCCATTCTCTACCTCAATTTCCGGCGGCTCCGTCCGGTGGTCTTCACCATGGCGATGCTCCCGTTCGCGGTGGCCGGCGCGGTCGCGGGGCTGCGCCTGCTCGGGGAGAATTTCAGCGTCAGCAGCGCGGTCGGTTGCATCGCGCTGGTGGGCCAGATCGTGCTTGCAGGGATCGTCGTCTGCTCGCGGATCGACGAGGCCATCGCCGCAGGTCAGGACCCCTGGCAGGGGCTCTCGGACGCCTTCCGCCCGGTGCTGCTCACCAGCTCCATCGCGCTCTTCGGGCTCGTCCCGGCGGCGCTCTCTCACTCGATGGGGAGCGAGACGCAGCGTCCGTTCGCCGTCGCCATCATCTCCGGGCTGCTGGCGGGGGTCCCGGCGGTGCTGCTGCTGCTCCCGCTCTTTTACCGGCCCTTCACGGGCGTCCAGAGCCGTCCTTCGCCATGAAACGCCTCCCCCTGTCTGCCCTGGTTGCGCTGGTCCTCGCCCTCGCCCCCTCGGGGCCTTCCTGGGCCCAGCCTGCGGCATCCGCGTCGGCCCCGGCGGCGCTGCCCGCTGCGTCCGCCGCGCCTCCCCCCGGGTTGCCCTCGGCGGAGGCCTCCACGAACCGTCTCCGGCTGGCGGAGCTGGTCGTCCAGCTCCGGAGCCAGCACCCTGCGCTGGCGGCCCAGCGAGCGCGCCTGCGAGGGTCCCGCGCGGCGGCGCTGGCGGCGGGGCTCTGGACCAACCCGGTGCTCGACGCGTCGCACACGATGGCGCTGCGGAGGTCCAGCTACGACCGGATCGGAGCCCCGGTGGTGGGGCTCACCCAGTTCCTGGAGCTCTCCGGTGCGCCGGGGGCCAGGCGCCGGGCTGCGGAGCTGGACGCCGACGCGACCGCCGCGGATGCCCAGGCCATCGAGCGGGATCTGGTCGCGGGGCTCACCCTGGCCTTTCACGCCTACGCCGAGGCGATCGAGCGGCAGAAGGCGCAGCAGGCTTACACCCGTGAGCTCGAGCGGGTCGAGCAGCTCATCAAGACCCGGGTGGAGGGGGGGATGGCCCCGCGGTACGACGCCACCCGGATGGCGCTGGCGCTGGTCGAGGCGCGCTCGGCGATCCTCGCGGCGCGGGCCGATACGCGCCGCGCCCACGGGGCCCTGGCGATCGCGGTCGGGTCCGGCATCCCTCCGGAGGGGGCGGAGACGGACGTGGATTTCGAGGCGACCATCGAGATCGCTTCGCCGGGTGGGCCAGGGGAGCCTGCGCCGTCCAACCCGTACCTGCTGGCAGTGCGCAGGCGGACCGAGGCGGCCAGCGCCGCGGTGGTGGCGGCGGAGAAATCGGTATGGCCAGGGCTCGGTCTGCGCCTGGCGGGGGGGTTTGGCCAGGCGCCCGGCCAGGTCGATCTGGGGCTCGGGGTGATCGTGCCCCTGCCGGTGCTCGACCGGGGACAGGGGACGATCCAGGCGGTCCAGGCCCGGGCAGAGGAGGCCCGGGCGGAGCAGAGCGTGGTCGAGCGATCGTTGCGCCAGCAGATCGCCGCCGCCCAGGAGGAGCTGGAGCGGCGGGTGAAGGCTCTGGAAGAGTTTCGCCGGGGCTCGCAGGCCCTGCTCGCCCCCCTGCGGGAGCAGGCCGAGGCAGGCTACAAGGATGGTCGCCTCTCGGCCTTCGAGCTGATCGAGGCGTACCGGAGCGCCCGGGACGCGCGGCTGCGCCAGGTCGAGCTGGTGGTAGGTGCGCTGGGGGCCCGTGCCTCGCTGCGGCGCCTCGCGGCGGGGCGGGAGCAGGCCGGGCCCTGAGGGGCTCAGGCGCCCGGAGCGTCTTTGGTGGTCGAGGGGGTCGAGGGGGGCTCGTCGGCCTCGTCCCCGGTGCGGTAGATGACGCCGTAAAAGTGGAGAAAGAGGGTCTGGGCGAGGGAGAGGCAGGGGACCGCGAGGAGCGCCCCGGGCAGCTTGAACAGGTGCTCGCCGACGACGAGGGAAAAGACCACCAGCACCGGGTGAATCTTGGCGGCGTCGCCGATGATCTTGGGGTTGAGGAAGTTGGCCTCGACCTGGTGGATCCCGACGATCCAGGCGAGCACGCCGAGGGCGACGCCGAGGGACTGGGTGAGGCCGATGGCGACCGCGGGGATGCTGGAGAGGATCGCGCCGAAGATGGGGATGATGCTCATCACGCCGGCGATCACCGAGAACAGGAACCAGTACTTCAGCCCGAGCAACCAGAAGCCGATGCCCGACAGGACCCCGTTGACGAGGCAGATCAAGAGCTGACCGCGGACGACGCCGGAGAGGCCCCGGTCGGCCTGGGCCAGGAAGCGGTCGAAGGCGGGCCGCTGCTCGGGCAGGAACAGGTCGCGGAAGAAGCCAAAGATCTTCTCGCGGGTGAGCATGATGTAGGCCGCGAGCATCAGCGTGATGAAGAACACGAAGATGCCGCGGCTCACGGCGGCGATGACGGCCTTGCCGGCGCTGAGCAGCTCGCCGGTGTGGGTGCGGCTGTAATCGAAGGCGCGGGTGAGCAGCTTCTGGAAGGGCGAGGTGTGCCTCGCATGCGGGGCGTTCGCCGGGGGAGGCTCGTCGCTGTGGAGCTCGACGCCCAGCTCGCGCAGCTTGCCCTCGGCGCGGGGGATCCATTCGGTGCGGGCGCGCTCGGCCAGGGCTGGCGCCTCGGCGCGGAGCCGCAGCGCCTCCTGGGCGAGGGTGGGCGCGGTGGCCCACGCCGAGAGGCCCATCGAGCCGAAGGTGACCCCGTAGGCCAGCAGAATCGCTGCCCAGCGGGGCACCCGGGCGCGCTCCAGCCGGCTGACCACCGGGGTGAACACGTAGGCGATGACCAGGGCCAGCACGAAGGGCAGGAGCACCTCGCGGCCGGCGAACAGGATGGCGAGGGCCGCCGAGATCCAGGCGCCGTGGAAGAGCAGCAGGGCGCGGCGGGAGGGGCGATGTTCCGGGGAGTCAGAGGTCATGGGCGGCAGGGAGGCCTTGACCGGGGAGGTCGGCGAAGAACGGGGCCAGATGGCTCCAGGTGGCGTCCAGGGCCTGGGGCATCACGCGGACGTCGGCCAGCACCGGCATGAAGTTGGTATCGCCGGGCCACCGGGGCACGATGTGCACGTGCAGGTGCTCGGCGATCCCTGCGCCCGCCGAGGCCCCCAGGTTGATCCCCACGTTGAGCCCGTCGGCCCGCACCGCGCGCCGCAGCCGCGCGCAGCTCTGGCTGACCAGGTCGAAGAGCGCGCAGCGCTCCTCGTCCGTCAGCTCGGTCAGGTCGGAGCAGTGGCGCCGCGGGATCACCATCAGGTGACCCGCGGCGAAGGGGTAGCGGTTCAACACCACGTAGGCGAGCGTGCCCTGGTGCAGCACCAGGTCCTCGCGAGCCTGTTCCGGGCCGTGGCTGGCGTACTCGCAGAACACACATCCCCCGTGCCCCTTGGGCTTCAGGATGTACTCCATGCGCCACGGCGCCCATAGCTGGGACGACATCGGCGCGGAAACTAGCCCAAGACGTCCCCGTTGACGAGCTTCCCTCGGAAGGACCGTAAGCTGCGCCGCCGCTGGGCCGTTCTCCCCTCGTGACCCTGGCGCTGGCCTTCCCCTGGTTCCCCGCTCCCTTCGCCCCTGACGGCGCAGGCCCCGGCCCTTCCCCCCGGAATTCATGCCTTTCTCCCCGCGCCTTGGCTAGCCTGCTCCCCGTGGCCGATCCGCTCGCCGCCTTGACCGCTCCCCGCGATGGCTCCCTGGACAACCCAGGCGCCGCCGCGCTTGAAGAGGAGCGCTCCGAGGTCGCCCGGGCCCAGGCCGGCGACCGCCGCGCCCTCGCCCTCCTGCTGCGTCGCCATGGCCCCTCCCTCTACCGCTCCGTCCTCCTCCCCCGCCTCGGCTCCCGCGAGGCCGCCGAGGAGGCCCTCGCCATCACCTACGCCAAGGTCGTCGAAAAACTCGACCGGTTCTCCTGGCAGAAGGTCGGGATTTACCCCTGGTTGCGCATGGTGGCGCTCCGGGTGGCCCTCGATCAGCTCCGGGCGCGCCGCCGGGAGATCCCTTTCGACGCCGACGACCTCGCCCGCGAGGTGGACCAGGCCGAGCGCGAGGTCGAGGGGACCGACGCCGCCACGCTGGCCCGGCAGGACGCCGAGCAGGCCCGGCTCCGGGTGACCGAGGCGATGGCCCGTATCCAGCCCCGCTACGCCATGGCGATCCGGCTCCGGTTGCTCGAAGAGCGCAGCCGCGAGGACGCCGCTCGCGAGCTGGGGGTCACCACGGCCACCTTCGATGTGGTCCTCCACCGCGCCGTCGCGGCCTTGAAGAAGGCGCTTTCCTCCCTCTCGAACGAGCAAGAACCATGACCCTACGACCCCCTGATGGCCCCGAGGGGTCCCCGGATGATCTGGACCCGCCCCCCAGCGCCGAGGAGCGCCTGGCCGCGGAAGCCCTGGCTCGCTCCCTCGAACTGGGTTCCCCTCACCCTGACCGCCCCCTGGTCGAGGCGCTCCAGGCCGCCTACCGCCCCGCGCCCATCGACCCCGCCCGCCACGAAGAACTTTTGGTGCAGGCCCTCGCCGAGGCCCGACCCCCGGGCCGCCTCCTCGCCTTCCCGCAGCGCCGCTGGGCCTTGCTCGGCGCCGTGGCCGCCGCCGCTTGCCTCCTGCTCGTGGGGCGCTCGATGCGGCGACCCGTCCCCGTCGCCCTCGCCGCCAGCCGCTCCACCCAGAGCCTCTTCCAGGAGCAGTTCCCCAGGCAAGGGGGCCACAGCCAGCGCATCGACCGGATCGCCCTCGCCCGCTCCCGCGAGCTCCGTGAAAATCGCTTTGCCGGATGGGGGGTCAGATGAGACACCTGTGGGGCTGGGCCCTGGGGTTGTTGCTGGTGGGTTGCGAGGTGGCGAAGCCGGGCGAGAACGAGCTGGCGTGCACCTGTGAGGCGGGGGCGCGGCCGGTGGATCCGGCGCTGCTGTCGTTCCTGTCGAAGGCGAGGGCGGCGCACCACCAGGCCGACCTGGCGGAGGCGCAGGGAGATCGGGGGCGCGCGGTGGCGGCGCTGGAGGCGGTGGTGCGGGGGCCCGCGCCGCTGCGTCGGCAGGAGAGCGACGAGGTGCTGGCGGACACGCGGGCTCGCCTCGCGGGGTTGCGGGCGGCGCAGGGGCAGTTTGACGCGGCGATGCAGGACATCGAGCGGGGCCTGGAGCTGGCGCGGGAGGTCTCCTATTTCCGGGGCCACCTGTTCGAGGTGCAGGCGGTGGTCGAGGAGCAACGGGCCGCCTCGCTGGCGGCCAGCCCGGAGGCCGCGGCGCAGGCCCGTGCCCGAGCGATCCGCGCGGCGGAGCAGGCCATCGAGATCCAGGATCAGGTGCTGCGGGAAGCGCTTAAGCGGGAGCCCAAATGAGAGCCACGCGGGCCTGGTGGGTGCTGGCGCTGGGGGGCCTTGTGGCATGCGGCAAGGCGGCGACGCCGGCCCCCGGGGTGGCGACGATGGCGGAGCCCCAGCCCCAGGCTGCGCCGCCGCCGCCGCCGGCGACGACGGGGGCCTTCGCGGGGTCTCCGCAGCCGGCGCCAGCGCCGGCCCCGGCGCTCTCCTCGCTGCCGGGCTTGCCGCTGGACATGCTCCCGGAGAGCTGGCCGCGGGAGGCGCGGCTGGCGGGGGCGCAGGCCGTGTTCGAGGCGGAGGTGCAGCGCCTCTCGGGCTCCCTCGGGGCCTGCGAGGCGGCCTGCCGCTCGCTGGCGTCGATGGAGCGCGCGGCGCGGGTGATCTGCACCCTGGTCCAGGGGGAAGAGCAGCCTCGCTGCGAGGAGGCGAAGCGTCGGCTGCGGGAGGCGCGCCAGCGGGTGCGCGAGGCCTGCCGTAGCTGCGCCGACGGGACGAGGACCGAGGCCGGAGAAGACGGCCTCTAACTTCTTCTCTTTCCCGTCGCCCTGGCCAAACTGCTCGAAGAAGCCGGGGGCCGCGGCGGACAGCCAGGAGGCCATGGACCCGCTCATCTGCTGCATGGCCGAGGCGATCTCGAAGGAGCTCTGGCTGTTGAGGGCCGCCAGGGTCTGCTCGGAGGCGGCGGCGAACTCGCTGGCGAAGACCGAATCGCGGTAGGGGTCATCGATGTCGACGCCGCGCTCGTCAAACCAGAGGAGCGCCTCTTCTTCCGAGAGCTTCACCACCTCGATGGCCTCCTCCTCGTAGAGCGGGTTCACCGAGAGCAAGCGCACCGGGGGGTCGGTCTCCAGCAGGCCACCTTCGCCCTGATCCCACTGGGTCAGCAGCAGGCAGGTCATCCCCTCGAAGATGGGCAGGGGCCCCACCTCGAGCAGCAAGCCCGGCACCGGCGGGGTCTCGACGGTGCGCAGGGCGAGGGCGAGGTGACCCAGCAATTGGCCGAGGGGCTCCAGCTCTTCTGGCTCGAAATCACCGGTCACGCAGAGCAGGAGCTCGGCGCCGCCGGGGGCCCAGTCGAAGGAGCGGGCGCTGAGCCCCGCTGTGGCGATGTACGTGGTGGGCTCGAGCTCCTCGTCCTCGTCGTCGACGAAAAACAGCACCTTGACCG
Source organism: Polyangiaceae bacterium (assembly GCA_025453595.1). GTDB lineage: Bacteria > Myxococcota_A > Polyangia > Polyangiales > Polyangiaceae > JANWXX01. The sequence goes on along the minus strand of JALOQB010000178.1, from coordinate 2,687 downwards.
GGGAATCCCCGGGCTGCGGCGCCGCTATCTCGATCTCTTGATCCGGCTCGTCATCCATCCAGCGAAGAAAGCCCTGGTGGGGTCGTGTCCAGTCGTCGTGGGCGCTCATGAAAGGGGCTCAGTATGGCGCCAGGGCGCCCACGATGTCTATGCTAAGCCGACATGCTCCCCTCGCGCATCGCCCGCTGGTGTACCGGGTTTCTCTCGCTGTTGACGATGACAGGTTGCTTCATCGCCACGGGGGAGCCCACGCTGCGGGAGGCTCCGGTCTCGACCCTGCGGCCCTGCTACGTGCCCCGGGTCGATCAGTTCTATTTCGAGAAGGACTGGCTGGGCATCAAGGGCCGGGAGCTGGAGGGCATGAAGATGGGCAATGCCCTCTGGTGGATGGCGGAGGCGAGCTGGAACGAGTCCTTTGACCCGCGGGAGGTGTACGGGGCCGAGCAGGAGATCTTCGGCACCCTCTCCCGGACGCCCCAGACCCCTCGCCCTGCGGTGATGCAGCAGGCTCGCCTGCTGCTGCTCGAAGAGAACGATACCCCGGCGGCCCCCCGGCTTTTCTCCGTCCGCGTCACGGACAGCACCGCATTTTTTTATCACAAGACGCTGAGCCGCGGGCAGCGCAAGGACCCGAAGGGCGCCGCCTGCTGGGGAGGGGTGGTGATCCGCGAGCAACGAGCCCTGCCGGTGCGCGAGGCCCAGCCGGTCCTCGATTGCTTCCGCGAGCTGATGGAGAACCGGGTCCGGGCCGAGGCCTGGAAGCCCCTCGCCGGCGATGGCCCCGAGCACCATTACCTCTTCGAGTACCAGGACAGCGCGATGCACGGCCTGGCCCAGTACAGCACCCAGAGCTCGAACATCGACGGGGTGAGCATCGAGAAGCTGCGGGAGTGCTCGCAGAAGATGGTCAACCTGGCCACCCGGGGGGCCACGATCCCCTTGCCCACCCTTCAGTGAATGAAGACCAGCGTGCCCTCGCCGTTGGTCTCCTGCCCGTGCCACTCGGTGGGGAGCTTCGGGTCGGTCCACTCGAAGACCCAGGCCGCATCCCGGGGGGTCAGGTTGACGCAGCCGTGGCTCCGGGGCGTGCCGAACCCCTCGTGCCAGTAGGCCGCGTGCAGCGCGTAATCGTGGTGGAAATACTGCACATAGGGCACGTCCGCGAGGGAGTAGTCGTTGCCCTCGGCCCGGTCGCCGCTCATGGTCGCGGTCACGTGCTTCGACTGGATCCGGTACATGCCCTTGATCGTCGCGTGGGTCGTCTCCGGATCCCCCTCGCCCCCGGCCCCCGTCGACACCCGCGTCGCGTACACCGCCCGGCGACCCTCGTAGGCCACCAGCGTCTGCTCCCGCAGGTTGACGTCGATCCACTTCATCCCGTCCCCTTCCTTCAAGAACCCCGGCCACGAGCTCCGCTTGCGCACCACGTACATCGCCCTCGCCGGCACCCAGTAGCCTTCCTGCGTCTCCATCAGGTCGTTCCGGCTGTTCCCCGTCAGCGACAGCGTGTCGTAGGGCTCGTACTGCCCGTCCGGCGTCATCTTCTCCCCCTCCGCACGGAAGCGAGGCACCGGCGCCTTCTGCACGATCCCTGCCGGTAGATCGGCGATCGGACCCCCGTGAATCCGCGTCACCGTCGCCAGCGCCAGCCGGTCCAGCGGCACCAGATCCAGGTCGGTGCTCAGCCCGAAGAGCCGGCTCTGGATGTCGTACACCCCGAAGAACGCGAAGCTCGAGTGCGCCGAGCCAAACCCACGGTGTGCCCCGTGCCTCGCCCGGTGCGTCACGTTCTGCGCCTTCGGCAAGATCTGCCCCCCCCCCAGGAACGGCGGCAGCGGCTCCGGTTGCCCCACGATCGACACCAGGTTCTGCCGCGACACCTTCGCCAGGTGCGCGTCCAGCTCGTTCCCCTCGGTCTGCCGCTGCTCCCGCGATGTCGGCGCCTTCGCGTAGCGCACCGCCAGGTGGTTCCTCACGCGCCCGTACACGTACGGCAGCGGCTCGCCTCGCCTCGCCTGGCGCGCGTAGGCCGCCGCCACCGGGTGGGTGAGGTCGCTTGTGACCTCGCCGTTCATGCACAGAAAACCGCGCGGAGCGACCCGGTACCAGCCCCCGCGGCAGCGCGGCCCCCGGGCCACGGGTTTTTCGGCCCGGCGCAGGGTCATCCCGGGCTGGAGGTAACCGAGGCGCTTGAACGAGGTCTCCGGGCCGTCGTGGATCCAGACGGGGCGCGCCAGGGCGGCGACCAGCGGCGCGCCCTCCTCGGCGACCTCGTACTCGGGGCCGAGGGGGAGCTCGCCCTCGCGAGGCGGCGAGGCCGAGGGCGCCGGGGCAGGGGAGGAGGCCGCAGGAGGGATCGGGAGGCCGGAGGGCGCGGCGATCACCTCGACGCTGCTTGCAGGCTCGTCGTCTCCGGCGGCGCCAGGCGGATCTTGCCGGGCGCAGCCCCCGGCCAGGAGAAAGAGCAGCGCCGCCGCGCGTTGCAGGTAGACCACGGAGGAGGACCCAGGCATCGTTGCGCCCCACGAGGTAGCACGAGATGCGCGCCCTGGTCATCGGTGGTTCTGGGAAGCTTGGCGGGGCCGTGTGCCGGGCTCTGGCGCGGCGTGAGGCGAGGGTCGCGCTGACCTTCCACCGCAACGAGGCCGAGGCGCGCTCGCTGGAGGCATCGCTGCCGGAGGCGCGGG
>JALOQB010000473.1 GCA_025453595.1 Polyangiaceae bacterium | reverse complement strand
GCTGCGGCTGCGGCTGCGGCTGCGGCTGCGGCTGCGGCTGCGGCTGCGGCTGCCGGAGAGGGTCGGCTGCGGCTGCAGGGGAGGGTCGGCTGCGGGTCAGAGCGATGAGGTTGACCCGTTGGTAGGATCAGCGGCGCTCGATGCGCACCGCGGTCCCGTAGGCCAGGACCTCGGTGGCCCCCTGCATGAACTCGGTCGCATCGTACCGCATGCCCACGATCGCATCGGCCCTCAGCTCCTCGGCGTGACTGAGCATCAGGTGGTACGCGTCGTGGCGCGCGGCTTCGCACACCTTGCTCCACTCGTCGATATTGCCGCCCCCCAGCGACTTGAACGCGCCAACAAAACCCTGCCCGATGCTCGGGGAGCGCACCACGATGCCACGAACAATCCCCAGGTACTCGGCGATCCGGTACCCCTCGACCTCGTTGCCCGTGGTCACGATCAACCGATCGATCTTCTCGGCCCCGACCCGGTACTCATCCCTGCTTTTTGTCATCCGTTCAAGATTACGAGATGGCCCTTCCTCTGGCCAGCTTGGCTAGCCTTCCTGCGCCTCCGTCGGCGGGCGAACCGGCACCTCCGGGGCGGTAAGTGCAGAGAACTTCCGGATGACCCACCGGCTCGCCAGCACCGCCCCGCCGAGCACCAGGAACCCCAGCGAGAGCAGCGTCAATCCCCACTCGATCGAGCCGTGCGGGCGGGGCAAATCCTGCCAGGTGAGCAGCGCGTGGGCGGGCACGATGGGCGCGAAGATCAGCCCCAGGATAGTACGGAGCTTCCATGCAGCCAGCAGGTTCAGGGCCACCAGGACCAGGGCAGGCAGGGGCAGGTGCTCCGGGATACCGAAGCACATCTGCGGGATCCACACGGCGAGGTAGGCCGCCAGCAGCGCGCCCAGGAGCAGGCGGGCACGCTCCTGCGGGGAGATCTCCGCCACCGTTTCGATGGCCGGGGGCACCGGGGCCGCCGGGGTGTCCTCGCGGTAAGGCGATGCATCGACGGGGCCAGGCGCCACGAAGGCCGGGGCACGCACCGTTCGAGGGGAGAGCGCGCGGAGGGTCATCGCCAGCGAGATCCACAGCGCGACCTTCCCCGGGGGGGCGTTGATCAGGAGCGACACCAGCACAGCGAGCCCCGCCAGGAACCAGAGCTGCCCCTCGCTCGCGCGGCGCGCCGCCAGGTAGGCCGCCAGGGCCAGCAGCACCTGCTCCATCGCGAAGGGCGCCTGGACCGACCAGCAGAGAAGGTGAAGGGAAAAGGCCACTCCCCAGAGGGCCCAGGTCGCCCAGCTGGCGCGACGGAGCACGGTCTGCCCCCAGTCGTCGAGGGCATCGAGGGAGCGGGCGCTCGCCCCGAGCTCGGCAGGCAGCGCTGCCAGCAAGGCAAAGACGTACAACCCCAGCAGCAGGCCCGCGGGGTACGAGCCGACGCGGTAGACCAGGAAGGGCAGCCCCGCCAGCCCCGCCAGCCCCCCCGCCACGACCAGCGCGGCGCGGCGCTCCAGCCGGATCCTCAGCGCCCACCCGAGGGCCCGCAGCTTGAGCAGCGCGACCGTCAGCCACAGCGACGCCGGGAGCACCCCGGAGAGCCCGGCCATCCCGGCGCTCTCCGTGAGCAGCGTCAGGTCGCACTGGTACAGCGCCGCGAGCAGGCCCAGCTGCACCGCGGAGCGCCGCTGCCCTCCCCTCCTCAGCAGCGCCGCCGCGCCGATCAACGCCCAGGCGTACAGCTCGGACAGCGCCCCGACCGCCGTCGCCGCGGCCAGGTGGTTGGCGCCCGCCAGCCCCCGCGAGACCAGCGTCAGCCCCGCCAGCACCAGCGCTGCGCTCAGCAGGTACAGCGGGTTGTACTGCACGAACCATCGGTGCAGGAGCCGTGGCCAGAAATCATCCGTCACTCTGCCCCACGCGGGGGCCTCCGTTGCTTCCATGCACGCACCTCAGCAACGGGCGTGCCGCCCCCGGATCGCGACGTTTTCTGCCCGACGATCCCCCCTCCCTTGCCAGATTGGCGCGCCACCCGCGGCCTGGTGCTCAAGCTGTCGAACCCGATCCGCGACCGGAGCTCGCGGGCCCCCGGTCAGGGCGCCGCGCAGGGGCTCGACGCGGACAGGAGCACCCGGACCGTGAAAGGTTGGACCTCCAACGAACCACTCACCTCGGGCTGACCAGGCGCGAGCAGGTCGCGGAAGGTGCCGGGAGGCAGGGGGAAGGAGGTGGGGGCGGTGCCCTTGGCGACCAGCACCACGGCGGTCTCGCCGTCGGCGTCGCGGCGGAAGGCGTAGGCGTCGCGGGTGGTGAGGAGCGGGGCGTGGGCCCCCCTGCGGAGCGCGGCCGAGCAGGAACGGAGGGGACCCAGGCGCCGCACCAGGGCCAGGTTCTCGGCCTCCTCGGCGGGGAGCCCCTCGTAAGGCGGGAGGACGCGCCGGCAGTCCGGGTCGGAGGCGCCAGGCAAGCCCAGCTCGTCGCCGTAGTAGAGCACCGGCATCCCCGGGAGGGTGAGCATCAGCGCGAGGGCGAGGCGGTGGCGGGCGAAGATGACCGGGTCCGAGGGGCGCGGGGGCGGGGCCAGCCACGGGTCGCCCCCGTCATCGCCGGCGGCGGCCGAGAGGAACCGGGTGACGTCGTGGTTGCCGATGATGCGCGCCTTGACCGCCCCGGAGCCATCGAGGGCCAGGTCCGTGGCCTGCAGGATCTTCTCGACCTCGTCGAAGCCCGCCCGGTCCGCCGCCACCGCGTCCCGGAGGGCCCACATCAGCGGGAAGTCAAACGCGCTGTCGAGGCCGTCAGGGCCGAGGAAGAACCGGATCTGATCGATGCCGCCCTGGCCCGGGCCCGTGAACACCTCGCCCAGCAGGAAGGGCGGGTCGTCCGCCGGGGCCGCGTCGCGCAGCGCGCGGGCGATGCGCCGCGTGGCCGACCGCGGCATCATCGGCACCGCATCCACCCGCACGCCGTCGAGCCCGAAGGTGTCCACCCACCACTTCACGTCCTCGATCTGCTGCCTCGCCGCCTCCTCGTTCTGCCACCGCACGTCCGGCAGGTACGGCGTGAACCAGCAGGTCTGGATGAACTTCCCCCAGTCGCAGCCGTCGAGGCCGCAGACGCAGGCCCCCAGCTCGTTGAACCACCCCTGGCCCTGTCGCTCCAGGAAGCGCGGGTTCTTCTCGAACATGTGGTTCGGCACCACGTCCAGCAGCACCTTCATGCCCCGGCGGTGGGCCGCGTCGATCACCCCTCGCAGCGCCTGCTCCCCCCCGATCTTCGGGTCCACCCCCCGCGAATCCAGCGGCCAGTACCCGTGGTACCCCTCGTACATCCGGCCGTCCCGCCCGGGGAAGGCCCCCTCCGGGTTCAGGTACGCCGGCGACAGCCAGAAGGCCGTGACCCCCAGCGGCTCGAAGGTCCCCCGCTCGATCTCCGCACGGAGCCCGTCCAGCGTCCCGCCGGCCCGCGCCCCCGGCGACGGCGGCGGCCCCAGCGCCACGCCCCCGTCCCCGCGGAACCGATCGACCACCACCTGGTACACCAGCCCCTCGTCCCAGCGTGCCGCGAGAGGGTCAACCCAGACACCAGGCCGGACCGACGCGTCGTGCCCCTCGCCGTCGCTCGCCTGGATCTCGACCACATGACGCCCCCGTGGGAAGGGGCCACCCGCGACGACGAAGCGCCCGGTCGCGGGCTCCAGCGCCTCGACCCGCAGCGCCTGCTCGCCGACGCGGGCGGTCACCTGCTTCAGCCCCTTGCCCGCGGCGGACGCCGTGTAGCGCCCCACCAGCCGCACCTCGCCCCCCTGCCCTCCCCGGCTCTCCTCGATGCGGAGGCCCGCCTGCGCGCAGTCCTCGACCTGCAGCAGCGACACCTCGTCGCTCCCCCGGAAGGTGGTGAGCGGGTTCGCCGGGTCCAGCAGGCTCGCCCCGTCTTCCTGCAGCAGGTAGCCGTACTCGCCGGGCGGCAGCGTCAGCCCCAGCACGTACCAGCCGGCGCGGGTCGGGTGGGGCTCGAGCGGGGCGCCGGGCAGGGCCCAGCCGTCCCAGCTCCCCAGGGCCGACACCCGCTGGACCGCCCCGCCGGGCCTCGCGAACAGGAAGGTCTCGCAGGACCGGCGAGGGTAGGGAACTTCCGTAGACAGAGGATCCGGAGAGGC
>JALOQB010000177.1 GCA_025453595.1 Polyangiaceae bacterium | reverse complement strand
CTGGCGGGCCTTGTCATCCTTGCCGGGAACACGCGTCCCCAGGAGGATCTGATCCTCGAACAGCTGACGTACTTCACGACGCTGTATCCGGAAAAAACCGAATTGCGCCAGAAGGTGGAGGAAGCACGGGCTTTCAAGGAACGCATCGCCAGTCCGCAGTTGCGTCCAGAAGACGATCCGCGGCCCCCCGTGGGGGGAGGAATGACGGGGGCCTACTTCCTGTTTCGCCGCGGGTACGACCCGGTTGCCACCGTGCGAAAATTGCAGCTACCGACGTTTATTCTCCAGGGCGAGCGCGACTATCAGGTCACCTTGAAGGATCTGGAAGGTTGGAAAAAAGGCCTCGCCGGGCTCGCTGACGTTGCCATCAAAACATACCCAGGACTGAACCATCTCTTCGTCCGTGGGACAGGGACCCCGCGGCCCGAGGAGTACGAGGCGCCCGGTCATGTCGAAGAGAGCGTGGTGGTGGATGTTGCCACCTGGATCGCGGGGGCACCGTTGCGCAAGTGATGCCAGCCAGAGCCGGAAGGGACCCACCTCGTCCAATCCCTCGCCCGACGAGGGCTTCGTGTTGCCCTTGGCGCTCCCTTCGCCCCGTGGGTTGGTAGCCCGAGACGGGCGCGGCCGACCCCTTCAGAAATACCTCATCTGTACCCCGCACGAGGTCTGCTCCGGGTTCTTGCAGGTCGCTTCGCTGGAGGGCGGCCCGATCTCGCCATCCGCCGCGTTCGCACGGATAAAGTTGATGTAATACTTTCGACCCGGCGCCAGCCGACACACCTCCTCGCTCGACGGTTCCTCGCTGACCACGTAATCGATCTTGCTCGTCACCATATCCTGGGGAAACCCGGGAAAAGACCGGATATTCCGGCAGCCTCTGGCGAAGGTCGGGTCATCAGCAGGGGCCGTCTGGCCTGGCGGTGGGAGCCGGAAGTCCCCGGGGCAAGAGGTGATGCTGATGTACACGTTTGACAGGTCTACAGCGCCAAATTGCTGGGCTTCCTGCCAGATAAATAGATACGATGTCACCCCCCAGGGCTCCGAGGGGGTATCGAAACCGATCGCGTGGTACTTCTCGTTGTCCGTGATGATGAGGCCCGTGTTCCCCGACTGAGGGAAGGGGAGCCATGGCACACCCCCCTCGATCCCGATCACCTGGCTCGTACTGGTTATGTTGCTTCGGACCCACCCTTCCGGCAGCGGAACGACGAAGTTCGAGCAGTCCGGGGCGCCCCCGACCGCCCCCATCCCCGCTGCGCCGCTCTGTCCGGAAGTTCCGGATACACCTCCTCCTCCCTGCCCAGCCCCTCCTGTCCCCGTGCCCCCGGTGCCCGCGCCTCCCATGCCCGCGCCCCCTTGTCCGGAGGTGCCAGATGAACCCGTGGCCCCGGCGGCCCCCGCCCCGGCGTCACCTCCTTGTCCGGAGCTTCCACCTCCACCGGTGCCTGCAGCTCCCGCCTCTGCGCCCCCCTCGCCCCCTTGCCCCTGGCCCCCGGGCCCTGCCTTGCTGCCGCCCAGACCCATCGACCCAGGCTCGTCAGAAGAGGCTGAATCCCCGCAGGCGACGGCCAGCAACAAAAAAATCATAGAGGCGAGGTCGGAGCGAGACAAGAAGGTGGAGGAGTGCTTCATCTCCGATGAAGCGTATCGCAGCCCGACCCCACGGTCCTGGGGTTCGTTTGGCACGAGGGGGACAGGAGGCCGACCTCGTGGCGCCCCGGTGGTCGAGGGGGCAAGAGCACGCAACCTCGATCCGAGGTCTTCTTGCCCAGGATCTGGCTGGTTCGGTGGGGTTGAGGGGAGCTGTGCGCCCGACGGGGCGCACGCGGCGCCGAGGCAGCCTCGGGGCTGCTGCAGGCGAGCCTCTAGCGAAAGAAGGGGGTGAGTCGCTCGGCGAGCCCGCGCGCGTCGAGGCCATACGCGCGATCGTGGTCCTCTGGGGTCCCGTAGCGCCGCAGCTCGACGCGTGGAACGCCGATCGCGAGAAGCCGGTGCGGACGATCGACCAGGGCGGCCGACACGACATGGCTCGAGGTGCCCTCCACCGTGGGCTCCACGAGGGCGATGTCGTGGGAACCGTGTGTCGCGGACGGCATGGTGTCACGGAGCGTCGCCGCGTCGAAGGGTCGAACCGTGGTGGCGTAGAGCACGGTGAGGTCCAGCCCCTGGATCGCGGCCAGGGTGGGGTCGAGCATCGGGCCGACCGCGATCACGGTGCCGCGTCGCCCGCGTCGCACGACGCTCGATCGCCCCGCCACGATCTGGCGCGGCGCCTCGTTCTGGCGGGTCGAGAGGCGCAGGTACACCGACTCGTCGCGGACCAGCGCGTCGGAGAAGAGCGGCGCGACCTCGTCGGGATGACCGGGAACCTGCACGTGCCAGCCCGGCAACGCGTCGAGCAGCACGACATCCGCTGGCGCGTGGTGGGTGCGTCCGCCGGCGGCCCAGTCGTACGACGCGCCGACGCTCGCGAGGATCGCCCCGACGCCCTGGTGGCCAAGGGCCACCTTGAGCTGCTCGTAGGCGCGCTCGACGAGGAACGGCGCATATGAGTGAGCGATGGGGCGCATTCCTTCGATCGCGAGCCCGCCCGCGACGCCCAGCATGAGCTGCTCTCGGATGCCGACATTGATCACCCGATCGGGGTGCCGCGAGCGTGCGGTCTCGAAGGCGGACACCGAGATGTCGGCCAGCACGAGCGCGACCTTCGGATCACGATCGAGGGCGGCGTGGGTGAGGGTGACGAAGCGATCTCTCATCGTGGGCATCGGGTCTCTCGTTCCGGAAAAAGATGGTTGTGGTGCGGTGACTCGGAGCGCGCCCGGCGTGGCGACGCGGCGCCTCGGACAAGGTCAGCCGTGCTTGGGTTCGACCTTCGCGACCACCGCGAGCGGTCCTTCGCTCGGGGCGATGAGGGCGCGTTCGAGCGCGTCGTGATCGCGGCCGTCGACGGTGCGCGCGAGCCAGCCTTCGCCTTCGAAGCGCCGCGCTATCCCGCCCGGCCAGCCGAGGCTCGCGGAGTCGTTGTCGATCACGATCGCGGTCAGCGTGTCGAGCCGTGTACGCGCGGCGAACGCGATCGCCTCGTGGTTGCTGCCCTCTTCGAGCTCCGCGTCGCCCAGCATCACGACGACGCGCGGCGAGCGCCGCTCGAGCGTGGTGTCGCCGGGGCTCGAATTCCCGGGAGCGACGTCCGGGCGCTCACGCCGCTGCGCGCGGAGGGCAAGGGCGATACCGACGGCGATCGGGAGCCCGTGGCCGAGGGAGCCGCTGCTCACCTCGACGCCAGGCACGCGGCTTCGGTCTGGGTGGTGACCGAGCGGCGAGTCGAAGCCGCCGAAGCCATCGAGCACGCCGGGCGGGAAGAACCCGCGCGCGGCAAGCACGGCGTAGTACGCCATGGGGCCGTGGCCCTTCGAGAGCACGAAGCGATCGCGCCCGGGATCGTCGCAGCGGGCCGGCGCCACGTCGAGGACGCGGTCGTAGAGCACGTGGAGCGTGTCGAGGGTGGAGGTCGCGCTCGGTGCGTGTTTCTCCGCGCCGGTCATGCGCGTGAGCGCTTGGAGGAGGTCGTGATACTCGATTCGTCGTCGCATGATCGGAGCCTGCAACTTGAAGTTGACTTCAAGTCAAGAAAGAATCGCTGGCATGACCTCCGATTCATCCGGACACACGAGCGACGACGCAGACGCCAACCCGCTCGGTCCCACGATCACGATCGGCGAGCTCGCGGCGCGCAGCGGGCTCGCGACCTCGGCGCTGCGCTTCTACGAGAAGGAGGGCCTGCTCGCGTCGACCCGCACGCGCGGTGGGCAGCGACGGTACGCGCGCAGCTCGTTGCGGCGCGTCGCCTTCGTGCGGGCGGCGCAGGAGCTCGGGCTCACGCTGGGGGAGATCCGCGAGGCGCTTGCGTCGCTCCCGGACGGTCGCACGCCGACGAAGCACGATTGGCAGCGGCTCTCACGAGGCTTTCGCGCCACCCTCGACGCGCGCATCATGGGGCTCGTGCGGCTGCGCGATCGGCTCGATGGATGCATCGGCTGCGGCTGCCTGTCGATGAAGAGCTGTGCGCTCTACAACGCCGGCGATCGCGCGGCGAAGCGCGGCGCGGGGGCGCGCTACCTGATCGGCGATCCGGACGTCGGATGACGGCTCCCGGAGGTGCTCAATAACCGTTGGTTTCCTTGCGGAGGCACATCTCGGGGGTCCCTTCGGCCTCGATGAAGGCAAGCGTGGCCAGGACCGCCACGGTATCCACGGGGCGTATTTCTGCCCTGGGCCGCTTCCACAGGAGCCAGTCGCCGCCGGGGGCATCCGCGAAGATCAGTGTTCCCTGTGGATCCGAGAGCGATACCTCCCTCGCGTAGATGTTATGGCCCAGGATGGTCACGCGATCGGTGGAGACCTGCCGGGCCCCTCCCTCCACGGTGGCCTTGTCTTTCAGCTGCCGCAGGGCCCCTTTCTGGCAAGACTCGTCCAGCTCAAGCTGGAAGAATTGCCTTCGATCCTCGGACGTCAGGTTGCAGACAAAGGGGGAGAGCGCCCCGCCGGGCCCGGGCACCGCGGGGTGGGCACAGGAGGCCGTGACCCCACGGTACTCGATCTGAAAGCGCAGGGGCCCCCGCCCTCCAGGGGAAGAGACCTCGATGTGGTCGATCTTGAACTCGACCTCATGCTGCTCCGGATCTCGCAGGTTGCACAGCCCTTCGCGGCAGGCCTGCAGGGGGACAATGGAGAACCTTTGCTTCTCGAAGGACGATCTCTCCCCGTACCCTGGCGCGTGATCCCATCGGTGGCAGCCGAGCAGACCGAGGGGAAGCAGCAGCCACCGGCGCGAACCCCTGAACTTTGACACGAGCATGCGGCGGCGGCGAGCAACAGGTATGCCTGCCCTTCGCGGGGGCCAGGGTGCACGATAAAGGCCTCCGGTGAACGGGTGGAATCTCGCGGTCACAGGCCCGATGGCAACAGCAGGCAACAGCTCCACCGCCGTCTCAATGGGGACGCGACGAGCGTCCTGCGCGTGTTCGATTCGCTCAGTTCGGGGGCATGATCACCGAGTCGATGACGTGAATAACCCCGTTGCTGCAGCCGATGTCCGCCTTGACGACCTTGGCGTTGTCGATGCTCAGCGTGCTGCCCGAGACGCTCAGCTTGGCCGAGGCGCCCTGCACGGTCTTCGCCGAGGTGAGCTTGACCGCTTCGGTCGACATCACCTTTCCGGGGACAACGTGGTAGGTGAGCACGGCCTGGAGCTTCGCCTTGTTCTCGGGCTTGAGCAGGTCGTCGACGGTGCCCGCCGGCAGCTTCTTGAACGCCTCATCGGTGGGCGCGAAGACCGTGAAAGGGCCAGGACCCTTGAGCGTATCGACGAGCCCTGCGGCCTTCACCGCGGCGACGAGCGTCGAGAACTGGCCGGCTCCCGCTGCGGTGTCGACGATGTCGGAGCTCGTCGCGCCGGGGGCGCTGGCGGGAGGCGTCGCGTTCTTCGGCTCCTTGGGCGGGGGCTGCTCGCTGCACGCGGCGGCCGTGAGTGCGAGGGTCAGGAGCGAAAGGGTGAGTACGTTGCGCATCAGGCTTGGTTTCCTTGGGTTTTCCGAATCCTATGGTTTCGATGATCCGTTTTCGCCCAGGGTTGCGTGGCCACGGCGTTGCCGCTTGACGCGGCAGGTAGCTCGACGGGCTCAGTTTCTGTCTTTCCAGGTCGGAGCCCCCGGCGCAGCGCCATGTGCTCGCCCTGGGTGGGCGGCTCGAAGGCGCTGCCATCCAGCGAGAAGGCCACCTCCGTAGCCCTGCTCACGCCACCCGCCCGCGGATCGTGGCAGGCGGCACCGACCCCGGTCTTTTGCCAGCGGAGACGGGGGGCCGTCCGCCGCCAGGAGCCGCCCTGTCGTGGCTCCACACCACCGCCTCCTCGACCCATTCCATCTGGGTCGGCGGGCCAGCTTGCCCCACCACCTCCGACGGCATCACGCCCGGGGTCAGGGCCTGCAGGGCGTCTGTTGCGTCTGCCGGCACGGGGAAGGGAGCGAGGTCTGCCCGGTAGTGAGCATGAGTCAACTGGTCTACCTGATTTCTTGAAACTGGACCTTTCTTGTAGACCAGCTTCGCTGCATCTCTTCTCCCATGAGAAGGATGGAATTTTCCTGGTCCAGGGAGGAAGCCGCGCGCTTCCTGGCGCAGCAGCCGGTGGTGCACCTGGCCGGTTCGCTGGAGGACGGGCGTCCGGTGCTGAAGACGGTGCACGGGGTCGTGGTGGACGGGGTGCTCTGCTTCCACAGCGCGCCCAAGGGGGAGAAGACCAGCCTGCTGGGGAGGCCGGTGGTGGCCTGCGCCGAGGAGGTCGTCGCCGTGGTGCCGAGCACGTTCTTTGATCCGGAGCGAGCCTGCCCGGCGACCACGTACTACCGGAGCGTCCAGGTCCACGGCGAGCTGGAGGAGATCACCGATCCACACCGGAAGGCGAGGGCGCTCCAGGGGTTGATGGAGAAGCTGCAACCGGAGGGCGGTTACACCCCGATCGAGGCGACGCACCCTCACTACCGGGCGCCGGTGCGGGGCCTGCTGATCGCGGGGGTGAGCCTCGCTCGCATGGAGGGGAAGGCCAAGCTGGCGCAGAACCGGAAGCCGGAGGAGATCCGGGGCCTGCTGGCGTCGCTCTGGCGCCGGGGGGAGGAGGGGGATCCGCGCGCCATCGAGCTGCTACGGGAGGCCAACCCGGAGGCTCCGGTGCCGGAATTTCTGCAGGCCCCCGCGGGGGCCTCGCTGCACCCCTGGCTGCCCGAGGCGCTCTCCGGGGAGGCCGCCGCGCTGCTGGAGGGGGCGTACTGGAACGACCTCTTCTCGGCGGAAGAGGTGCGCCGGGCGCAGCCAGGATCCGGGGCCTGGGTGGGCGCGCGGGACGAGCGCGGAGCCCTGATCGCCACCGCCCGTGCGATCTCCGACGGGTCCAAGATCGCCTGGATCTACGACGTGTGCGTGGCGGAACGATGGCGCGGCAAGGGCCTGGGGCGGGCGGTGGTGAGGCTGCTGCTGGAGCACCCCCGGGTGCGCCATGCGAGGCGTGTATTTCTGGGAACACGCGATGCCCAGGGCCTCTACGCTGGCCTGGGGTTCTTGCCCCGGGCAGCGCTGCCGCCCCGCCCGTACAGCAGCACCGAGATGGTGCTGGTGCGAGGGTTAGCGGCCCTGATCCGGGGCGAATTTCAGGTAAAATGCTCTTGTTTCCTCGAACATCGGGGTGAGGGTAAGGGCCTCCGCGGGGGTGCACCAGCGGGCCTCGGCCACCTCCGACGGGTCGAGGCGAGGCTGGGGCGGGCCCTCGAGCACGGCGTCGAACCATCGCAGCTCGAAGGGGGCCCCGGCGGTCAGGCACCGGTGGATCTCGGGGCCGAGGGTGGCGCGGAGCCCCACCTCTTCGTGGAGCTCGCGCAGGGCCGCTTGCTCCAGGGATTCGTTGGCCTCGACGCGGCCGGTCACCGGGGCCCAGTAGCCGGGGGCCGGCCGACCGGCGGCGCGCCGGATCAGCAAGGTGCGGCCGTCACCCCTCCGGAGAACCACCGCGACCGCCAGGGAGAGCACGTGGACAGGCTAGCATGAGCGCAAGCAACCAGCGCGGATCCGGGGCGAGGGGCCGCCTCATGCGAGTCCTGTTGCTGTGTGGTGGGTTGCTGCTCTGTTCGTGCAAGGGGTCCCTGGAGGACGAGCCGGAGCGCCGGGGTCGCTGGTCTCGCGCGGTCTCCTCCTCGACCGCCGGGGTGCCCTCGGCTACGCCTGCGCCGGTGCCCATGCCTCCCGAGAAAGCCACATCGTCCGGGCCCTTCCCTGCGACCCCCCCGGGGGAGCCGGGGGTCCTGGTGGTGGTCGAGCCCTCGGGGGCCCTGTGCGTGCTGGACGGCGGCTCCGGGGCCCTGCGCCTGCGCATCGACGGGGCGGCGACGGACGTGATCGAGGATCGCTCCGCGCCGGGGCGCTGGGTGGCGCTGTTCCCGGCGATGTCCGGGGGAGAGAGCGAGGGGAAGATGGTGCGGCTGGCGCTGCAAGGGGCGGGGGTGAAGGAGCTGCAGCGCTGGCCCTTCGACGGCGAGGACGGCCGGTTGCTGGACGCCGCCGAGGCCCTGGTGGGCCTGCGAATGGCCGAGGGGGCGACGGTGTTCCGGGCGGTGCAAGGGGAAGGGAGCGGGCGCACCTGGGGGGCCATGACGTCGGTGGCGGTGGTGCCGCAGGGGCCTGCCTCCGTGGAACTGTACGCTGCGGGTCCCGAGGACGGGGGGCAGATCGAGCTGCGCCGCGGGGTGATCAACGAACAGGGGGTGCCGCTGGGGGCGCGCTCCTGGATCGAGGCCGGGGAGGGGATCGCGCTCTTCCAGGGTCGCGGGCGCACGGGCTGGGTGCAGGCGGGGGGCGGGCGGCTGCGGGTGCGCTGGCCCGGGCAGCCGCTGGACGGGGTGAGCGCGGAGGACGGAGGGTTTGTGCGGGCTGCCCGGTGGGTCGAGGCGGAGGGGGCGCTGGTGGCGATCACCGGGCCTGCGCCCACGCTCCGGGTGTGGCAGGGCGCCGAGACCTGGTCGCTGCCGCTGGGGGAAGAAGCCATCGATCGGCCCTCGTGGCCGGAGCACGAGCTGGCCTACGATCCAGGGGCCCGGCGGCTCTGGGTGCTGACCCGGCGCACGTTGCGGGGGGTCGCGCTGGAGCAGCGGCGCGTTGTGGCGGAGGGGGCCTGCCGCGGCGTCAGCCTGGCCCGGGTCGAGGCGCCCTGAGCCGCGTCACTTGCAGGGGATACCGCAGATGCTGGTCACCTTGTCGACGCAGGTCGCGTCCCAGGTGTTGCCGCAGCAGAAGCTGTCGGTCTTGCAGATGGTCTCGACGCACTTGACCGCGCCGTCGCAGCCGGCGGTCAGCTTGGCGCCGGTCTGACAGAGGGGGTGGGCGCACTCTTCCTTGATGCAGGTGCCGATCTTGCAGAACGACAGGACCGCGCCCACGCACTGGTCGTCCCACTCGACCGCGCAGCAGTAATCATCGGCCTCGCAGACCTTGGCGATGCAGGGGTCGGTGCCGCCGCCCTGGAGCTTGCAGTCCGGGGCCAGGGCCGTCCCCTCGGAGCAGATGTCGTGGGCGCAGGTGCATCCGTTGTCGACGAAGCCATCGCAGTCGTCATCGAAGCCGTTGCCACAGACCTCCTCGGCGGGCTTGCCGGGCTCGCATTGGAGCGAACTCTTGTCCTCGGAACAGACGAGGGTTCCCAGGATGCACTGGCCCTTGATCTTGAGGTCCTGGACCTCGCAGGGGCCGCCCTGGCCTTCGCAGGCCTCGTCGGGCCGGAAGCGCACCCGGAGGGAGAACCCGCCGGGGGTGTCATCCTGGCTATCGACGAAGACGAAGTAGGTCGAGCCCTTGGTGACGACGAAGGGGTCCGAGGACTCGTTGGCGCCGGCGGCGCCGGCGTTGACGCAGGCGACCTCCTTGTCCTTCGCGTCGCAGGACCCGGCCCGCACGTGGATCACCCCGTCGGCCTTGGCGCCGTCCAGCATCGCCAGCGACACGATGATCTCGCCATCGCCCGGGGCCACGAAGGAGTACACCGCGTCCCGCCCCGTCCCCCCGCAGCTGCCCTCGTGGTTGGGCTGGAGCGCCTTGAAATCGCCCTGCACCCGCGTCCCCGCGGGATCCGCCGTCACCTGGAGCACATCCCCCGGGCACTTCTCGCTGGGCGGCGTCAGGATCTCGCACTCATCCGTGCAGCCGTCGGTGTTGTCGTCGTTGCCGTCGTCGCACTCCTCCACCCCGATGTGCACGATCCCGTCGCCGCACTTGGCCCGGCGGCACGTGCTCAGGCACGCATCGGCGTCGTCCAGGTTGCCGTCGTCGCACTGCTCCCCGGGCTCCTTGATGTCGTTGCCGCACTCGGCCTCATCAAAGGTCGGCGTCGGCGGGGTATCCGGGTTGGTGTTCAGGTTCGAGCCGTCGCAGGGCAGGCATTCGCCGAGCCCGGCCCCGTCCTCCTGGCAGGTCTGCCACCCCCCTTCTCCCGTCCCGGGGCACCGGCAGAACGTCGTCTTCCTGGGCACACAGGCGGTCTTTTGCCCCTCGGCCTTCGGCTCCTCGGAGCACCCCACCACCTTCAAGCTCGCCACGAGCAGCGGTACCATCCACCAGCGCATCAGCATGTCCTCCGGGTGTCACGGCGCGCCTTCCGGCCCGCCAAGGCAAGAGCGGCTGCGCATAGCATCACCGCCGTCAAAAGGCTTGGGCGACCGCGGCCCAGCACGCAACCCTCGTCGGCCTCCTCGGCCTCCGCGCCGCACACCTGCTGGCCTCCCTTCGGGGTGGGGTCACATTTTACCTCGCGCTCTGGAGGGTAGATGGCGCACACGGCGTCGATGTCATCCTGGTCGAGGGAGCGGAGGCTGGTCTGCCCGGTCTCGTAGGAGGCGTACATGGTGGCCTCGGGGACGGGGGTATGGGCGATGCCGATGAAGTGGCCGACCTCGTGGGCCATGATGGATTCGAGATCGTAGACGACCCGGTTGTTGGTGAGGGTCACCTCGTTGAAGGCCGAGTTGATCTCGATATCGGCGTCGAGGATGGCGCCGGTTTTCGAGTCGAAGGTGACGGTGGTCTTGGCGAGGGTGTTGTCCTCGTCGCGGTAGGGGAAGTCGTCGTCGCGGAAGAGGATGACGTTCACGTTGGGCCCCTTGTCGTCGTAGCCCGAGGCGTTGCAGGCGGTGTCGTCGTTCTCGCTGAAGGTGAGGGACGCGGTGCCGGTGGGGCAGGGGAGCTGGGTCCAGCTCAGGAACGCGCGGCGTAGGACGGTGCGGGTGAGGTCCGGGTCGAGCTTGCCAGAGAGGTCTTTCTGGAAGCTGAAGCCGACGCAGCCGGTGGGCCAGTAGAGGGGCAGGCCATCGACGGGGCAGCCGTCGGCGTCGCGGGTGCACTCGGCGCCCCTGCAGGTGCGGGAGCGACAGAAGGCCCCCGCCTCGGAGGGGAGGAGGGTCAGGCCCAGGCTTGCGGCGAGGAGCAATCGAGAAGCAGAACGAAGCACGGTGAACCATTGTACCGCGGCGGGAGGCCGGGGCGAAGGGAGGAGGAATGCAGGACGGCGGCGGCCAGATCGGGTGCAATGGGGCCGATGCACGAGACCAGGGCAACCCGACCGCCGATCCGTCGTTCCAGGGCTGGTGGCGCCCGCAAGCAACCGGTCTGCTACGGCGACCCGCAGGCCTCTTCCCCCACGCTGCGCGCCGCCCAGAGGGGCCATCGCAAGGGGCAGCTTGCGGAGGCTGCGGCGCTCTACCGCGCGGTCCTGGACCAGGATCCGACCTGCCTCGACGCCCGGGTCAACCTTGGCTCCTTGCATGCCCGGGCGGGTGCCGCATCCGCAGCCCGCGCGCTGTTCGTCGAGGTGCTGGCTTCGGTCACCGATCCCCGCGCCCTGCGGGACGTGGCCTTTGGCCTGCTGCACATCGGGGCGCTGCCGCAGGCCCGGACCGCTTTCGAGCGCGCGCTGGAGGGCAACGCCTCGCTCATCGGGGCGCGCCTCGGCCTTGCCCGGCTCTGCGGGGAGCTGGGGGATCACGAGGCCGCCGTGCACCACGCCCGGCGCGCGGTCCACGATGCCCCTGAGGAGGCCTCCGCTCACCTCGAGCTCCACCGCGCCCTCTTTGATGACCGGGCGCTGGACCCCTGCATCGAGGCCGCCGCCCGCGCGGTTTCCCTCGATCCTGGCTATGCGCTGGCTCGCTACCTGCTTGCCGGAGCGCTCGCCCGGTCCGGGTGCGTCGATGAGGCCAGGCAAGCGCTGGGGAGCGAGGGGCTGATCGAGGCGGGGCTGGTCGACGCCCTGTGGTACGCGCTACGACCCGGACTTCGTTGCTTCTCGACCAAGCGTGCCACCCTGCTCTTCGCCCTGGAACTGGCGCCCTCCCAGGGCCCCGTGATCGATCTGGGGGTTCGTCACGGGGTCAGCACCCGCCTGCTGGCGGAGGCGAGCGGCGCCGAGGTCCATGGGTTTGACTCCTTCCAGGGGCTCCCGGAGTCATGGCAGTCCCGGCCTGCGGGGGCCTTCTCGACCGCCGGAGAGCTCCCCCCGGTGCCCCCCTCCGTGCGCCTTTATCCGGGGCTGTTTGCCGAGACGCTACCTCCCTTTGCCGCGACCTTGCGCGAGCCTCCCCGGTTGATTCACGTGGACTGTGATCTCTACTCCAGCGCCGCCGAGGCCTTCTCTTGCCTCGGCCCCCTGGTGCGCCCCGGGTGCGTGATCGTCCTCGATGAATACATCGGCAACGCCTCCTTCCGCGAGGATGAGCACCGCGCCCTGCACGAGGCCGCCGCTCGCCTTGGCTGGCGCATCGACGAGCGCTGCCTGAACTGGATCACCGGCCAGGGGGTCGTGCTCGTCGGATAACCCCTTGAACCTACCCACGCAGCCCTCGTGATGGGTGGGGCAACACAGGCGTCGTCCCCACCGCGGCCCCGCCCCCATCCCCACCGCCCTGGGGCCCATGGTCAAATGAGACCCATTGAATCTTCTTCACGAAGGCCTTGCGGTGGTCCGGGAAGGGCAGGGCAGGGCTCCGGGAGCGAGGGCGCATCGGGATCCCCGGATCTGCGGCGTTCATGGTAGTGCGGATCCGTGAGCCGACCCCTTCGCGTCCTGCATGTTGCCTCCGAGTGTGCCCCCTTTGCCAAGACCGGCGGCCTTGGTGATGTGGTGGGGTCCTTGCCAGCTGCGCAGCGGGCCCAGGGGGTCGATGTGCGGGTGGTGCTGCCGCTGTACCGGGGCATCGACTGGAACGCCCAGGAGCGCCTGCCCTACACCCTCGTCGTCCCCATGGGGGGCACCACCGGCTACTGCGCCGTGCGCCGTGGGCACATGGCCCACAGCGACGCGCCCATCTACTTCCTCGAGCACCACCGGTACTACGACCGCGGTGGCATCTATGGCGACAGTCGCGGCGAGTTTGGCGACAACCTGGAGCGCTTCGCCTTCCTGTGCCGCGCGGCCTTTGCCCTGTGCCGGGCCGAGCAGTTCGTGCCTGACATCCTCCACGCCCACGACTGGCAGGCCGCCCTGGTGCCGGTCTACGCCAACACGATCGAGTGGGGCACCGAGTACCACGGCTGCGCCACCGTGCTCACGGTTCATAACCTCGGCTACCAGGGCCTCTTCTCCCCCTCTTCCCTGCCGGTGACGGGCCTGGGCCGCGAGCACCTCAACGACCAGGAATTCGAGCACTTCGGCGCCCTCAACCTCCTCAAGGCGGGCCTCCACCACGCCGATCGGATCTCCACCGTCAGCCCCACCTACGCCCGGGAGATGCAGCGCCCCGAGCACGGCGCCGGCCTCGACGGGGTGATCCGGGCCCGCCAGGGCAAGCTCCTCGGGGTCCTCAACGGCGTCGACACGGTTGTATGGAATCCCTCTACTGACCCTCGGATCGCGGCGCGCTACGACCGGGACGACCTGCGCGGCAAGGCGATCTGCAAGGAGGCGCTGCAGCGAGAGCTGGGGCTCCCGGTGCGGCCCGAGGTGCCGCTGTACGCGGTGGTCTCCCGGTTGACGGAGCAGAAGGGGCTGGACGTGCTGCTCTCGATCCTGCCCACGCTGCTCGAGTGGGACCTGCAGCTGGTGGTGCTGGGCACCGGGGATCCGGCGCTGGAGCGAGGGTTCGAGATCGCGTCCCGGCAGCGCGGGGACAAGGTGCGCGCGGTGCTGCGCTTCGACGACGGGATGGCCCACCGGATCGAGGCGGGGGCTGATTTCTTCCTGATGCCATCCCGCTACGAGCCCTGCGGGATGAACCAGATGTACAGCATGCGCTACGGGACGATCCCGATCGTGCATGCGACCGGCGGCCTGGCGGACACGGTGTGGAACTACGACGAGCGCACCGGGGACGGCACCGGCTTCGTGATGGAGCACCTCGGCCCCCGGGCGCTCCACGATGTCCTCGGGTGGGCCCAGTGGGCGTATTTTCATCGCCCCGAGCACATCGACCGGATGCGCCGCCGCGGCATGGAACAACCCTTCGGCTGGGACCGCTCCGCCGCCATGTACCTGCGCCTGTACCACGAGGCCTACCAGTCCCGACGCGGTCACCCGTTCTTCGGGTGAGAACGAGGCAAAGGGGGGACCACGGGGACGGCCACGCGCACGGGGACGGGGATGGGGACCGGGGACGTGGATGGGTCTCCTTGCGCGAGCGGGGAGGCGACCCCCGAGCCCTGGCGCGGGCTCTCGGTGGAGCAGCCCGCGCGATAGGGATGGGCTTCAGCCGAAGACGTCGGTGGAGGTTGAGGCGGTGATGGCGAGGTCGAGCCAGCGTTCTAGGGTGTCGAGGTCGTGGCAGTCCGCCAGCTGCGCCGCCTGCGCATCGCCCAGGGCCAACAGGATCCCCAAGACGCGCTGGACACCTCCCCTCGTGGGGCGATACCTCTGGAAAAGATGTACCCACGAGCCTCTCGCCTCTCGCCTCTCGCCTCTCGCCTCTCGCCTCTGGCTGCTTAGCCTTGGGGGCTCGTTGATGAGTGCCTCGTGTGGCGGTGAGCCTCGCGAGCCGGAGGGGACGAGGGGAGAGGTTGCCCAGGCCGCCTTGCAGCCCGCGAGCGTGATTCTGCCGCCGGATCTGGTGCAGGAACTGCTGAGCGACGCCATCGAGCCCGACACACCAGGGCTCATCAGGTCTGTGTTGACACCGAGCGAGATGGCGGAGTTGAAGGCCTTGATGCCTGAAGCCAGCGCGTCGGCCCCGATTGCTGCAGAGCCTGTGCTGACCAGCCGGGAGAGCGCCGCCTTGCGAGCCGCCACCATGCCAGCCGAGCAGTGGGTGCCGGTGGCGCTGGTGCTGCCGAGCGATCCATTCGCCTGGCACGTCTAC
>JALOQB010000472.1 GCA_025453595.1 Polyangiaceae bacterium | reverse complement strand
TGGTGCGTGCAGACCGAGGGACACGACACCACCGGCCGCGTCTTCCTCGAACTCGGCGACGCCACCGAGGCCGAGGCCCAGCGCGGCCTCGCGGTGCTGACCGCGGTCCGGGAACAGGCCCTCGCCTCGTGAGAAGGGATGAACGACGATGACCTCGATGCTTTATTTCGCCTACGGCTCGAACCTGGACGAAACGCAGATGCGAGCGCGGTGCCCCGGCTCGGAGCGCGTCGCCCGGGCGATGCTCCGCAACCACGCGCTGCTCTTCGCCGGCTGGAGCGAGCGCTGGGGTGGCAGCGTCGCCAGCGTGCAGCGCGCCCCCGGCTCCGAGGTGTTGGGCCTGCTCTACGACCTCGAGGCCAGCGACCTGGAAGCCCTGGACCGCATCGAGGGCTGCCCCTGGGTGTATGAGCGCACCGTCCGCCAGGTGATCGACGAGCACGGACGACGGCGCCGCGCGCAGGTCTATTTCCTGCTGGACGCGGACCCAGGACCGCCATCGAGCGAGTACCTCGGCGTGATCCAGCGCGCGTACCGTCGCCTCGGCTTCGACGAGACGGAGCTGCTGCGCGTGGCGCTGCCAGGCCCGGCGCTGCGTCGCGTGTTCGTCTACGGGACGCTGCTGGCCGGCGAGAGCAACCACCGGGTGCTGCGGGGAGCCCGCCTGCTCGGCCCCGCCAGGACAGCGCCGGCCTTCTCGATGTTCAGCCTGGGGAGCTTCCCCGGCGTGGTGCCCGGAGGCGAGACGGCCATCGAGGGCGAGGTCTACGAGGTGGACGCCGCGACGCTCGCGGGCCTCGACCAGCTGGAAGGCCACCCGCGCTTCTACCGACGCACACCGCTGCGGCTCGACGAGCACGGCGAAGTGGAGACGTACCTGCTGACGCCAGCGCAGGTGGAGGGATGCCTGCCGATCCCCTCCGGCTGCTGGCGCAGCCACCGAAGGCAGCGACCGCGATGAAGCCCGCCAACAGCAACACCGAGGCCCTCGTGGGACTGGGCCCCACCCGGATCGTGATGCGCGACGGCCGCGTCTTCGAGGGGACGCCGCTGGAGATTGTGCGCGACATGAAGTTCATCGCGTTCGGCGTCGACCACCTCGACCTCGATGGCTACATCACCTGGGTGGCAGCCAACGCACAGAAGTTCGAGGGGGTCGTTCTCGAAACGGATGGACCAACCACCGAGGAGCGAGCCCGACGGCTCGTCGAGGCGATGCTACGAACGGGGCTGGCTGCACCATGAAGTTCCTCGTCGGCGACGCTACCCGCCCCCCAGGCACCGAGCCCCGGATCATCGTCCACGTCTGCAACGATGTTGGTGGCTGGGGGGCCGGCTTCGTCGTGGCGCTCTCCAAGCGCTGGCCCGAGCCAGAAGCCGCGTTCCGGCGATGGCACCGCGAGCGCGCCGGCAACGACTTCGCGCTCGGTTCGGTGCAGCTGGTGCAGGTCGAGCCCGCACTGTGGGTGGCCAACCTGGTGGGGCAGCACGGGCTGAAGCGCGCCGGTGGCAAGCCGCCGGTGCGCTACGAGGCCATCCGGGCGGGGCTGGCCCTGGTGCGAGACCACGCGTTGCGGCTGGGGGCGACGGTGCACATGCCCCGCATCGGTTGCGGTCTGGCCGGCGGGCGCTGGGAGATGATCGAGCCGCTGGTGGCCGAGGAACTCGAGCGCCACGGCGTCGAGGTCACGGTCTACGACCTCGCTTGATCCAGCGGAGAATCATGCAGCCCGGTTGAACCTGAACTGGAGGTGCCACTGCAGCGCTTCCGGATGGGGACGTGCGGTCTCGCGTCTCGGTTCGGCCAGTCGCCGCCCATCGAACGTGCGGAGCGCTCCCAGATCATCTCCGCGCTGCAGGTTCGGGGTGGCTACCTTCACCCGCAGGTCATCCCCGGCGGACCACAGTCCCAGGTCGAAGGCCCAGTGGTGGGTCTGGCACAGCGCCAGGGTGTTTCTCGGGTCATCGACGCCGCGCAGGCTGCGGGGCTTGATGTGGGCCACCTCGACCTCCGAGAGGTTGTTCCACATGATGCGGCTCGAGCAGAGGCAGCAGGAGAAGTCGTAGGCCGGGAGCACGGCCCGGCGCAGCGAGCGGTCTCGGACCACGTGCTCGCGAACCGTGAGCATGGTGCGGGCCTCCAGATCATCGAGGCGGAAGGGGTATTGTTCGCATCGAACGAGCGCCGTCGTCCGTTCCTCCACGAGGCTCTTGTCCGTGTCATGGGCGTCGAGCAGCGCCGTGCAATCGGGGCGCCCATCACCCTCCAGGAGCTGGTGGATGGCTGCGTAGGCCACCTCGATCCCTTCGAACGTCGCGAGTTCCAGCGCAAGGACGTCTTCGAGGCGGACGGCATCCGCGAGCCGCAACAAGGCTGCGTTGCTCCCAGGCTCCTTGCAGGCGCCGAGGGGGAGCCCCGACCTGTACAACGACCAGAAGGGTTCCTCGGTCTTCGAGGAGGACGACAGGTGGTACGCCGGCATGAAGGCCCGACCAGAGCGACGATGGTCCAGGAGCCCCGCACGAACAAGGAGCGCGTCGAACCTCTGGAGCGCCATCGCCAGCGGGATCGCAGAGGTGTTCGCAAGTCCTTCGCGGAGGAGATCAAGGACCACCAGCAGCAAGGCCGGCTTGTAGATGGGATCCGAGCGCCGCATCCGTCGGACCTGAACGAACCACTGCCGCTCCACCAGGTGATTCATGCCCACTCTGGCCCCGTCACCCCTCGGAAGGGACAGGCCAATAGAGCCTGCGCAGGGGGATCAAGGCTCGCGTCTCCGCATCGAGCTTGTCATACAGATCGGTCACCAGTTTTCGCAGCTTGGGCAACGTGATCAGGGTGACCGCCACGTCTGCTCGATCCGCCTCGTAATGGGCGTCCTTGGAGAAGCCGCCGGTCGAGATGTAGAGGCATTTGTCGCCCTTGCGACGACCGCCCACGAACGCGCGGATCTCCTTCGCTCCCATCACCTGCACGCGGTGCTTCACCTCGACGAAGATACGGGGCTCTTCCAGGCCAAGGCCGTCGGGGGACGCGAACACATCCACGCCCCGGTCAGGTCCCGGCTCGGAGACCGTGGTGCGGTAGCCCATCGCCCGCAGCAGGCCCGCGACCAGCTGCTGCATCTGCTCCCAGCCCAGGGCGTCGATCTGGTCCTCGATCAGCTCGTCAGCCTTGTTGAAGGTCTCCGCCGAGATCATCCCCAGCGCCTCGACGTTCTTCTCCTTGTTCTTGGGCAAGGACAACGCTTGTGGCATTGAGCCCAGGGGGACGGCAAACGACAGCAGATCCTTGGCTGCGTCCGGGTTCACCTTGAAGACCGTGAGCACCGAGCCCAGCGTGTTCTTGGTCGCCACGCTCAGCGAGTCTCGAGGCGTCTCGTGCGTCCACTTGACGCGCCTGGTGTGGGCGTACCTTCCCTCGGCGTTCGGGAGCCAGTCGTAGTCCGACGTGATCTTGCCGAGCAGGTAGCGGCGGCGCTCTCGATCCGCGCACAGCACATCGTCTCCGATCTTCACCTCCCCGAGCAGTCGGAGCAGTTGACTGGCCCAGGAGGCTCGCGACATCTCTTTTTCCGCCGGGAATTTCTCGGCGTAGAGCTTCAGCAGCTCCTCCTTGGAGATCGCTACCGGCAACTTTCCCAGCTCGGAGCCGTCGAAGGCGACCACCTCGCGGCTCAGAAAGTCATCGATCTTTTCGCCACCTTTGCCTGCTCGTACCATCCACATGAGGTCGCAAGGTTAGACGACTCGCGGTGTCGCTGAGCAGCAAAAAAGAGCCACTTCGATGCCTCCTACGCGGGGTTGCGCTGCCCGCAGTCGTTCGCGTGGGCCAGCCAGCGGAGGCCCTCGACGTCGAGCCAGGGCTGCGGGTGCAGCGCCCAGCCGGTCGCGAGCAGGAGCCGCACGCAAGGTGAAGCATGGTGCCGAGAGAGGGACTCGAACCCTCACGCCCTCGAGGGGCACCGTGGTTTGAGCACGGCGTGTCTTCCGATTCCAGCCATCTCGGCCTGGTCGATCCGGAGGGAGTCGAACCCTCACACCACGATGGGCACCAGTTTCTGAGACTGGGATGTCTGCCAGATTCCATCACGGATCGAGAGTGCCGGGAGGGGGACTCGAACCCCCACGCGCACGGTGGCGCACCACATTC
>JALOQB010000176.1 GCA_025453595.1 Polyangiaceae bacterium | reverse complement strand
CAAGGGGGCCGCGCGGGGCGCCAGCCCCATCGGCCCCCTTGCCGCGGGCGTGGGCTGCGCAAGCCCACCGTTTCCGCGAAGCGCCCGGGGCGCAGCCCCTCCCTCAAGTCCTTGCCCGGGCGTGGGCGGGCAGCCCACCGTTCCCGCGAAGCGCCCGGGGCGCAGCCCCCTCTGTGGGCCCGAAGACCCACCGTTCCCTCAAAGCAGCCCCCTCGACCCCCCTGGCTCCCCCGGCCCCTGGCCTCAATCGTTCTTCGCGCCAGCCTCAATCCACTTTTTGACCATCTCGATCTGGGCGGGCGTGAGCTTGCTCCCCTTGGGCATCTGGCTGATCGAGCCCACGGAGCCCTGGATCACCTGGTAGAGCAGGCTCTCGTCGGGCTTGCCGGGGACAACGTACTTCTTGCCCGACTCGATCTGGCTGTCCTTGTCGATGAGCGAGGCGTGGGACTGGCCGTCGGTCAGGTTGGGGGGCAGGCCGGCAGAGCCGTGGCAGCTGCCGAAGGCGCAGCTCTTGGTGAAGATATCGCTCTGGATCTTGGAGAGCGTGGCCTCGTCCGTGGCGCTGCTGCCGGCGGTGCCGGAGCCGGCGGTGCCAGAGCCAGAGGCCCCTGCGGAGCCGCCATCATCGCTGTCCTCACCGCAGGCCGCGAGGGCGCCCGAGGTGGCAAGAAAGATCAAGGAAACACCGAGCCAACGATTCATCTAGGAACCTCCAGGGAGACCACTGTAACCCGGTAAGAAGTGGAGCCCAAGCACGACGGATAGGGAGCCGGCGAGGCCGACCCCGGAGCCATCGACCCTGGCGGCCTTGGCCTCGGCCTCGGCGCGCTGGGCCTCGAGCTGGGCCTGAGCCTTGGCAGGATCGGAGGTGTCAATACTGCCCTGTCCTTCGATCTGTTTGTTGACGTCGAGATCGCTGGCGGAGACACCGGGGCGTGTCATGGCGGTCACCTCGCCGGTGCCGAGGAGGCCGAGGGTGATGGTGTCGGTGAGGTAAGCATCGAGGCCGAAGCCTGCGCGGATGTTGAAGCCCCGGACGGTGGCTCCGGCCTGGTTGGAGAGGGTGTTCTTGTCGAGGCTACCCAGGGCCGAGTAGCCGCCGCTGAGCAGCAGGTAGGGCTGGAAGCCCTGGTTGCCGAAGTGAATGCGAAGCTCGGGGTTGAGGCTCCAGTACATGAACTGGTCGAACTGGGCGGCGCGAGCCCGGAGGCCGATGGCCAGGATCCAGAGGCGTATCCCTGCGGCGACGCCGCCGAAGGGCCCGGTGGCGCTGGTTTTTTCGATGCCTGGCACCAGGCGCCCCTCGGAGCTGAGCGTGGTGAGGGAGAGGTACTGGAGGCCACCTTCGCCGGAGAGCCAGAGCCACTCGAGGCCCCGTTCTTTCTTCTCGTCCTTCTTCTCGTCCTTCTTCTCGCCGGTGGGCCTGGCCTCGGCAGGGCGCGGGGGCGGCGCCGCAGGGGCCGCGGATGCGGTGGTCGAGGGGCGGGGAGGAGGGAGCGGCGCCGTCGTGGCAGGGGGCGCGGGCAGCATGGGAGGGGCGCTGCTGAGCGCAGGGAGGGGGGCGCTGCTGGCCACCGGGGGGGCGCTGACCGCGGGGGCGCTGCTCATCGCGGGCGGCGCGGAGGCGGGGGGGTCAGGGGCCGCGTCCGGTGCGGAGGCAGGAGGCTCGGGGGCCGAGGCGGAGGGGGCTGCGGGGGTATCCGGAACTTCCGGAGGGGTCTGGGCCAGGACCCAGAGGGGCGCCCCGAGGGTGGCGAGGGCGAGGAGAGCCGGGGAGGGAGCAGGGCGCCGGGGCATGGGGGAACAGGATAACGAAGAAGCGGGGGGAGGGAGCAGGGTGGAGAGCGCGCCGCGGGTGCTTTCTTTCCGGCGGCGCGCGAGGGCAGCGGGGTCCTCGGGGGCAGCGCGTTCGTCGGGGGTGACCCGGAAGAGGGGCTGGCCCTTCTGGACGATGGTGCCCTCCCCGGCGACCAGGATCTCGTCGATGCGCCCGGAGAAGGGGGCGCTGACCTTGTTGAACATCTTCATCACCTCGATGATGTAGATGGGTTGCCCCTTCTCGAAGTGATCTCCGACCTGGACGAGGGGTGGGCGATCGGGGGCCTCCTGGCCGTAGAACATGCCGCCGGAGACCGCGACCAGCTCGCCGTCGCGGGTCGCCGGTGGGGGGACGAGGACACGACGCATGCGGGTCTGGAGGTCTGGATCCAGGAGGTGAGGGGGGATGGTGATGGTGAGGTCGTCCTCGAGCTTGAGGTCAAAGAAGCGGGCGCGTTCGCCGAGGAGGGGGAGGATCCCCAGGAGCGAGAGGCCGAGCTGGAAGCCCCGGTGAGAGGCGCGGGTGCGGGCCCAGAGCTCGGGGGAGAATCCATCCGGAGGTTCCGGATGGTCGAGGAGGGCGTCGAGGGAGGGGAAATCGAGGCCCGGGAGGCGCTCGGCGAGGCGCTGGTAGAAGAGGAGACCGCGGGCGAGGAGATCCTGATCGTGGTCCCAGATGACATGGGCCGCGGGGGCGCCGGGGCGGTGGTCCATGTCGAGGAGGTGGTAGGTCTCGGCGAGGACCTGGAGGGGGTTGCGGAGCCAGCGCAGCGCGCCATGCTCCCAGCGGAAGGAGCGGTGCTGGGCGCTGAGCCAGGCGGAGAGGTAGTGAGGCTCGGCGAAGAGATGCTCGATGGGGCGCCGGAGCAGGGTCTCCTTGAGGGCGAGGATCTCCCGGGTGGCAGCGGCGGCCTGGGGGGACGAGGCGAGTTTTTCGTGGTGGGCGGCGAGCTGGGCGAAGGCGAAGGGCAGGTCGATGGCGTCGGCCTCCTGCTTCAGGGCGCCGACCAGGGTGAGGTAAGGGACGACGAAGCGGGTCGTCGGTTTGGCGTACACGTTGCGGGCGAGGAACCAGTGGAGCAGCCCGTAATGAAATTCGAGGTTGGTCGAGAGCTCGTGGCCCCGGATCCGGGTGCGCCGCAGGATCTCACCCAGGTGCTCGTAGGCCTCCTGGCGGCTCTCGCGGGCCGTCACCAGCAGGGCGATGTTGCTGTCGTAGGCCCCGGCGAGGCGGTAGTGCATGAACATCCCGGTGTCCGGGTTCTTGACGCAGATGCCCTGGTCGTCGCGGATCTCCCCCTCGATGGCGTCGGTCCAGGAGTGAATGACGCCGCCGGCGTGGGGGGAGAGGGCCCGGTCGGTGGCGTTGAGGCGGGCCTCCAGGGCGGCGCCCTCGCGGAGGAAGCGCTCGGGCCTGGGCAGCCGCGCTCCGTGGCGGGCCAGCAGCGCCATGGCCTCCACCAGCGAGTGCACCTCGAAGCTGTCCTCGGCGGCCTCGGGGTTCCGGAAGCGGAGGCCGTAGCATAGCTCGGACACCCGGTGTTCGACCTGGATCCGGGTGTTGACCTCCATGAAATAGTGACGCCCGCGCTCGACGATGCACTCGAAGGTGGACGCAGAGTCGAGGCCTACCGCCAGGGCAAAGCGCTCGGCCTCCGCCTCCATCAGGGTCAGGGTGCGCAGGTCCGTCTCCAGGGCCTCGGCCTCGACCGTCCGGCCCGCCGCCCGCGAGCGCGCCACCTCGGCGGCCAGGGCTTCCTGGGTGATCGACACCTCGAGGAGCTTCTGCTCGTGCATCTGCAGCGAGCAGTCGCGCCCGCCCAGCGAGATGGACCACTGGCCGTTGCCCAGCAGCTGGATCTCGTTGTGGCGTGTCTGCTCGATGTTCAGCTCCAGCAGCACGTTCTTGTTGTCGCCGACGCCGGTGGCCTTCACCTCCGCAAGTACCTCGCGGAACAGCTCCGCGGCGGGGCGCGCGGCCTCGGCGGCCCGGGCCTGGGCCGTGGCCGGGTCGCCCTCGGCGATCGCGGGCAGGATACGCTGCCCCTTGCCGCCGCCGCCGCCGATGGCCTTCAGCCGCACCCGTGAGCCCGGGTACGCCGCCAGCAGCGCTGTCACCTCGGTCACGACCTGCGCCCCCAGCTCGTCGGTGCTCAGCAGGTCGATCCCCTTGCGGTAAGAGGCCTGGAGCGCGGCCTCGAGGGCCTCCTCGAAGGGGAGCGCCGCGAGCTGCTCGGCGGCGACCGCGAGCTGGTGCTGCGCGCAGAGCGCCTGCAGACCCGCCCGATCGCTCACCTTCGCCCGGAGCGCCCGGGCCGTCACGTCGTTCACCCCTGGCGTGACCGACACCTGCTGGGCCAGCGCCGTTCGCTTCGCCTCGTCCTTGCTGCCGGCGGCCCGCTGCGTGCGAGAGCAGGGGCCCATGAACCGCAGCCCTGCCTCCTCGATGGTGCGGACAAAGTCCGCGTCCTCGGCCATGAAGCCGTAGCCGGCGAAGATGTACCCGTAGCCGTGCTCCCGGGCGATGGCGACGATCTGCGCCATGCGCTCGTTGCGCTCCTCCTTGCTGGCGCCAGAGTAATCTTTGACCCGGTGAACACGGGCAGGATCGACGAGGCGGAGCTCGGGGGCGAGGGCCTGGGTGTAGACGATGGAGTCCTTCTCGGAGAGGAGGATGCCGCAGCGAGCGATGCCCATCTGGGCGAAGACGTCGAGGGCTTCCTTGCGGATGGGGCCCCGGCAGACGATGAGGATGCCCATGTCCTCGCAGGCGAAGGAGCGAGCCCAGGCCGAGGGGGAGAGGGCGAGGCGGCGGTCGCGGGTGGTGAGGGGGTTATGGCGGTAAAAATCGGTCTTGGCGTGCATGGGGGCCTCGGCTCAGTGGAACTCGCGCTGGACGCCGGAGAAGGGGGAAGGGGTGTAGTGCCGCAGGAAGCGGAGCATGTTGGAGGCGAGGGCCTGGCGTAGCTCGCCGGGCATGACGAGGGAGGAGATGGAGCCGAGGCTGAGGGCCTCGCGGGGGTTCATCAGCTCGCGCTCGTAGCGGAGGTTGAGCTCGCCCTCGCGGGCCTTGAGCCAGGCCTGGGCCTCGGCGGAGGCGTCGGCGCGGGCGGCCTCGGGGGAAGCACCGGCGGCGACGCGCTCGCGGGTGCCCGCCTCGATGCGGGCCGGGATGGCGCCGCGGATCTTGCGGAGCTCGTCCTTGTAGACAAACTCCTTGCCTGCGGGGCCCATGACGGCGACGCGGGTGGTGGGCAGGGCGAGCACCAGGTCGGCGCCGGTGGGGTAGTTGTTGAAGGAGGCGTAGGCGCCGCCAAAGGCGTTGCGGACCAGCAGCAGGATGCGAGGCGTTCGCACGTCGACGATGGCGTCGAGCATGGCGCGCCCGGCCTGGACGATGCCCAGGGTCTCCTGCTCGCGGCCGGGGAGGAACCCGGTGGTGTCCTCCATGAAGATCAGCGGGATGTTGTACAGGTTGCAGAACCGGATGAAGCGGGCGTTCTTCATCGCCGCGCCGATGTCGATCTGCCCCGAGGCCACCGCGCTGTTGTTGGCCACGAACCCCACCACATGACCCCCCAGGCGCCCGAAGGCCGTGATCGTGTTCCGGGCCCTCGTCGGTTGGACCTCAAAATATTCTCCGTGATCGCAGATCTGCTGCAGAAGAATCGAGACGTCGTAGGGGGTGTTGAAGCCGGTGGGGGAGGTGAAGGCCTTGCGGAGGAGGGTATCGATCTCGTCGGTGGGCCGGTCGATGGGGTCGCTGGTGGGCTGGTAAGGGGCCGAGGAGCGGTTGTCGGAGGGGAGGTAGCTGAGGAGACGGAGGGCGGTGCGGAGGGCGCCGACCTCGTCCTGGGCGGTGAGGTCGACGACGCCGGACTGGGAGTGGACCTTGGGGCCGCCGAGGTCATCCGGGGTGACATCCTCGCCGAGGACGGATTTCACGACGCCGGGGCCCGTGAGGCCGAAGAAGGTGTCCGCGGGCTGGATGACGAAGCTGCCCTGGCGAGGCAGGTAGGAGCCGCCGCCAGCGTTGAACCCGAACATGCACATGACGCTGGGGACGACGCCGGAGATGCGGCGCAGGGCCGTGAAGGCCTCGGCGTAGCCGTCGAGGCCGCCGACCCCGGCGGGGACGAAGGCGCCGGCGCTGTCGTTCATGCCGAGGACCGGCATGCCCTGGCGCGCGGCCATGGTGAAGAGGTTGGCGAGCTTGCGTCCGTTGGTGGCGTCCATGGACCCGGCGCGCACCGTGAAATCGTGGCCGTAGCAGGCGACGTCGCGGCCGCCGATGCGCAGGACACAGGTGACCAGGGAGGCCCCGTCGAGGTTCGGCCCCCAGTTCTGGAAGAGCACCGTGGGCGCCTCGGGGGACAGCACCCGGAGGCGCTCCCAGACGGTCATGCGGTTCTTGGCGTGCTGCCGCAGAATTTGCACGACCCCGGCGGAGGTCATGGGGCGCTGGCGCAGCGCCTGGGCCTCGTCGAGCACGGTCTCGTAGGCGTTGGGTTGCCTGGTTCCGTCGTCAGGCGAGGGGGCGAGAGGGTCGAGGAGCGAGGGGACGAGGGGTGTCTCGTTCGCGGAGGTGGCCATGGCGCTGGCCGACCTTATAGCTGATTTTCAGGGAAAAGAGGGGCCACGCCGGGCCCTGATGACGCGCAAACCTAGCGGCAGAAGCGGGCGTGGAGGGCCTGCTGGGCGCGGGTCGAGGCCCCGGCGTCCAGCAGCGCGGAGAGGCGCAAGGCCGAGCCGTGGACCGCCAGGGGGGTGGCGTCGGCTTCCCGGAGTGCCCCGAGAAAATCGAGGAGCGGACGGCCCGTGGTGCTGAGGCCATCGCCGACGACGCTGACCGCGCAGAGGCCCTCGCGCAGCGACAGCGATGGGCCGGTGGCGTCGAGGAGCGCGGCGCGGGCCCGGGGCCAGTCCGGGACGTTGAGCAGCGGCAGCACGAAGGTGCCTCCCCCCTCGGTGAAGACCAGGTCTTTCAGCGGGATCTCCCGGGTCGAGGCGCAGGACGCGAGGCGCTCCAGAGCCCCGGGGTCCGCGCCGGGCAGCCGCCCCAGCACCACGTTGGGCTCGGCCACCACCGCCCGGGCCCGGGGGGCGCCGGCGGGCTGCTCCCGGACAAGCGTCTGCCGGTGCTCCTGGTGCTGCTCCCACCGATCCTGCGTGCTGCGCGCATGGATCGTGATCCTCGCCTTGCGAGCCCACTCGACGGCCTGCGCGTTGAGCACCTTGGCGCCGGCCTCGGCCATCTCTTGCAGCACCTCCGGGTCCAGCTCTGGCAGGTGCGTCGCGTCCGGGACCGCCCGCGGGTCCGCGCTGTAAACCCCGTCCACATCGCTGTAGATCTCGCACCGCTCGGCCCCCAGCGCCGCCGCCAGCGCCACCGCGGTGGTATCGCTCCCGCCCCGCCCCAGCGTGGTGATCTCGCGCCGGTAGCTCATCCCCTGGTACCCCGCCACGATGACCACCTTGCCCCGGGCCAGCTCGTCCTCGATCCGGTGGGGGCGCACCTCGATGATCCGCGCGTCGAAGTGCCGATCGTTGGTGATGATCCCGCTCTGGGAGCCGGTGAACGAGATCGCCTGCTCCCCCCGGGCCTCGATGGCGATGGCCAGCAGCGCCATCGACACCCGCTCGCCGGTGGACACCAGCATGTCCAGCTCGCGCCGCGACGGCGATCCGGCCTCCGCCCCCAGCGAGGCCGCCTCCCGCGCGAGGGCCAGCAGGTTGTCGGTCGACTTCCCCATGGCCGAGATCGTCACCACCACGTCGTGGCCGGCCTTGCGCGTGGCCACCACCTTGTCCGCCACGCGCCTCAGCTTCTCGATATCCGCGACGGAAGACCCCCCGTATTTCTGCACGATGACGGCCATGAATTCGGCGCTACCATGCCCCCCCACGGTGGGCCAAATTCACCGTCTTTCCCCATGATCCTGCTGCTTGGCGACCTGCTCCTCGACCTCTTCGCTCTCCCCCTCGGCTCCACCGTCGACGGGGCCTCCTCCTTCGCCCCGCGCCAGGGCGGCGCCGTCGCCAACGTCGCCGCGGCCCTCGCCTGCCTCGGCGTCCCTTGCCGCCTCCTGGCCGGCGTGGGCCGCGACGCCCACGGCCGCCGGCTCCTCCGCGAGCTCCAGGCGGTCGGCGTCGACACCTCCGGCGTCCTGCCGTGCCCGGGGGCCACTGGCGTCGTCTTCCTCCAGGTCGATGAGGCCGGCGAGCGCTCCTTCGCCGGCCACAGCGGCGGCGCCGAGAAGGCCCTCTCCCGCCAGGCCATCGAGGAGGCCCTCGGGGATCCGCTCCAGGGTATCCGGTGGTTCCATACAGGCAGCGGCGTGCTGGAAGGGGGCCCGCTGGAGGAGGCGGGGCGGTGGCTGGTGGAGGAGGCGCGGGGGCGAGGGGTACCGGTCTCGGTGGACCTGAACATCCGGCGGCACAAGTGGTCCTCGCGGGAGAGGATGGGGGAGGCGGCGCGGTGGCTTGGGGAGCGGAGCGCGGTGCTGCGGGCCAGCGAGGAGGATCTGGCGGCGCTGGGGCTCCCGGCGGAGCTGGACGCGCTGGCGTCGCTGGGGCCCGGTGCGGTGGCGGTGCTGACGCGGGGGGCGCGAGGCGCGGAGGCGCGGGTCGGGGGGGAGACGCTGCGCCAGGGGGCGTCGCCGGCTCGGGTCCTGGAGACGACCGGGGCCGGGGACGCGTTCACGGCGGGGCTGCTCTCGGTGGTGGCCTCGCGGTCGGGGCCCGGAGCGTGGGGGGAGGCGCTGCGGGCAGCAAGCGAGGCGGCGGCGCGGGCGGTGGAGGGCTGCGGGGCCACGGAAGGGCTGCGGGGAGGGACGCGATGAGGGGCTGGCGCCGGGGTGGTTCGTGCTATGACCGGGGGGTGCGAGGCTGGTGGATCGGTTGGTTGCTAGGGGCGCTGGTGGTCGGGTGCGGGGGCGGTGTCCAGCAGGGCCCCAGCGCGGTGCTCCAGTCGTACGCCAAGGCCGTGCGAGAGCGGCGCATCGAGGACGCCTACGCGATGCTCTCCACCGAGGCTCGCCGCGCCCTCTCCCTCGAAGCCTTCCGCCGCATGGTCCAGGAGAACCCCGCCGACGCGGAGGAGCTGGCGGCGTCGCTGGCGCGCCCCTCCTCCGACCCGATCTTGACGGCGACCGTGACCACCGCCCAGGGCGACGAGCTGCTGCTGGTCTACGAGCACGGCCGCTGGCGCATCGACGGTGAGGTGATCGATTTCTACGGCCAGTCCACCCCGCGGCAGGCGATCCGATCGTTCCTGCGGGCCTTCGACCGCAAGCGCTTCGACGTGCTGCTGCGGTTCGTGCCGGACGCGAAGAAGATCGCGGACGAGCGGTTCCCGGCGCTCGATGAGGCGCGGCTCCGCGAGTCCTGGGAGGGGCCCCAGCGCGAGGAGATGGAGCGCATCTGCCAGGGCATCAAGGTGGCCCTCGGCCAGGCCACCATCGAGGAGTACAACGACCGGGCGACGATGGCGTACGGCTCGGGGGGGACGCTCCAGCTTGTCCGGGAACACGGCGCATGGAAAATCGAGAACTTCGACTGATCGTCCCCCTGCTACTCCTGCTGGGGGGCTGCGGCGCCTCGCGCGCCAGCGAGTGCAACCTGCTGACAGGGCGCATCAACGCCGGGGTGGCCCGCGTCGAGGCCTTCGACAAGGAGCGGCTCCAGCGGCCCGAAGGCGGGCATGCTCAGACCGCCCAGTCGATGCGACAGGCGGCGACCCTGTACCGCGAGATCTCCGAGGAGATCCGCGGCCTTGAGCTGACCCGCAAGGAGCTCAAGACCCTGGCCGAGGATTACACCTTCGAGGTCCGCTCCGCAGGGGGCGCCGCAGATACGCTGGCCACGGCCCTGGAGGCGGGGCGGCAGGAGCAGGCGATGACCGCGGATCAGCTCTATTCCAAGCACCTCGCGCAGCAGAAGAAGGTCATCGAGAAGATCAACGGCCTCTGTAGCCGCTGAGAACCTTCACTCGTCCGACTTCTTCTTGCGCGGCTTGTCGCCGTCCTTGGCCTTGTCGCCGTCCTTGGCCTTGTCACCGTCCTTGGTGGCCTTGGCATCGCCCTCGTCGCCCTTGTTCTTCTCGACGCCGGCGTCGACGCTCTTGTCCTTGCAGATCCGGAACTCGTTGACCGGTGCGTCGGAGGCGGCCTGGTTGTAGGTGCGCTTGTTGAGCTCGCCGACCGCCTCGCACAGCAGCGAGATCTGCTTGTTGGTGAGGGAATTGGGGAAGTCGGCCTCGGACACGGCGGCGAGGCCCAGCCAGTGGCGGGCGTCGGCGGCGACGTCATACTTCTCGTTGTTGAGCCGGTAGTCGGTCATCCCCCGGAAGTAGTAGTAGCGCGCGCGATCGTCCGGCTTGAGCGAGTCGATGTCGGGCTCGAGGACGCGGAAGATGGCCAGCGATTTCTCGTGCTCGTTGCTCTCGTAGTACTTGATGCCCTGGTTGAGCTCTGTCTGGTAGGTGGCGCAGGCAGAGGCGAGGGCCGCGAGGGCAGCCAGCGTGGGGAGGACGAGCGACGGTAGGGTGCGACCAGAGCGCATGGGCGCCAGGCTAGCGGCGGCGAGGCAAGCGACGCAAGAGGACGAGGGGCACCAGGGCCAGCGGCCAGGCCCACGGGACGCCCGGTCGCGGCGTCGAGCAGTCGCAGGCGCCCTTCTTTTCCTGGGGGGGCGTCGGCGTGGGGGGGGGCCGCGGGGGGTCCGGGGCCGGGGGAGGAGGCAGGCTGATCTCGCAGCTCCAGCCTTCGGTCCGGGCGTCACAGCGCTCCAGGACGCTACCGTCGAGGCGCCGCGCGGTGGCCTTCAGGCTCGCCCCCTCCACCTGCACCTCGACGAAGTGATGCACCGACTCGACCGCCCGGGTCGAGCCATCCGCGCGCTTTCGTGGCTTGTACAGCGGCGCCCCGCCCCCCCCCGACAGGATGTACTTCAGCCCCTTCAGATCCCCGCGCTCGTAGAGATGATCGTGCCCCGCGAACACCAGGCTCACCCGGTGCTTGCGGAACAGATCCGCCACGCCGCTGCCTGTCAGCTCCTTGTTCGGGCCGTGGGGGCCGCTGGACCCGATCCCCTGGTGCAGCACCACGATCCGGTGCTCCACGCCCTGCTCCCCGTCGGCCCGCGCCAGCTCCTGCGAGAGCCACTCCCGATCCGGACCCGACCCCCAGGGCACAAAGGCGTTGAGGAAGAAGAACCGGGTGTTGGACCAGCGCATCGAGAAGAACAGCGTGCGGCCCCCGCCCGCGTCCTTCCCCGTCTGGAAGTACCGCAGGTAATTGCTGGCGTTGTTCCCCGTCATCTCGTGGTTGCCGATGCAGGCAAACACGCACCGATCCTTCAGCATCGGCGTCTCGATCCGGAAGAACTCGGCCCAGTCCCGCGCGCTGTCCCCGTCGCCCACCATGTCCCCGGTGTGCACCAGGAAATCCGACGGTACCCCCTGCATCGCCTTCACCACCGCCGCGTGGGCGTCGTGGTCCGAGCGGTTATCCCCGTACAGCAGGAAGCGAAACGGCCGGGGCTCCGCCGGCGCCGTCGTGAACTGCCCCTCCGCGCTGGTCGCATCCCCCGCCTTGACCCGGTACGTGTAGGTCGTCCCCGGCTTCAGCTCCCCGATCGTCAGCGCGTGGAACGCGGTCTTCTCCTCGGTGGTCGCTCGCTGCGGCTTCTTCTCTGGCCCGGTCACCTCCACCGTGCCCCCCACCTCCTCGCTCCCCTCCCACCGGATCGACACGCTGCTCTGCCCCAGCCCTTGCAGGTAGGGCCCCTTGGTGAAGCGGTACCCCTCGGCCTGACCCACCGCTGACGCGCTCGCCACCGCCAGCGCCACCCGGAGCCCCGTGCCTCGCATCCTTCGCATCCGCAGGTCGTTACCCCGGCTCTCCGGGCCACGCAACTGCCGCGCCCCTCGCCCGAACGGGCCCCTCCGTGTGCCCTCCGCCCCCCTTCCTCGACGAGATCGCTGCCCTCCGCCTCTCCCGCCTCCCGGGGGTCGGCGCCGCCCGCTTTCGCTCCCTCCTCGCCCTCCATCCCTCCCCGATCGACGCCCTCGCCGCCTACCTCCCGCCCCCTTCCTCTCCCCCCAAGGACCCCACCCTCGACGGCCTCCAGCGCGCCCTCGACTGGCTCCTCCTCGGCGGCTCCTTGCTCTACGCCTCCGGGCCTCGCTACCCGGCTCGCCTCCTCGACCTGGGAGAACCTCCACCGGTCATTTTTTGTCACGGTGACGTGGGGGCCCTGGTGAGGCCAGCGATCACGGTCGTGGGGGGGCGAGGGGCGAGCGAAGAGGTGCAGGCGGCGGCGCGGCGGGTGGGGGCGCGCTGTGCGGCGCTGGGGCTCGGGGTGGTGAGCGGGGGCGCGCGCGGGGTGGATGCGGCGGCGCTGGAGGGCTGCCTGGAGGCAGGCGGGCAGGGGGTGGTGGTGCTGGGCAGCGGCGTGGACGTGAGCTACCCGCCGGAACATGAGGAGCTGTTCCGTCGCTGCGCCGCCCAGGGCGTGGTGCTGAGCGAGCTGCTGCCAGGCACGGCGCCGCGCCGCAGCTTCTTCGTGACCCGCAACCGGATCCTGGCGGCCCTGGGCAGGGCCTCGCTGCTGCTCTGGGGGGAGGCCGGGAGCGGGGCGCTGGTGACGGTCCGGTGGGCGCGGCGGCTGGGGCGGGCCGCGGCGGCGCTGGCCGCGGCAGGAGGGCAGGGGAGCGGAGCCTTCCAGAAGGCCAGGGCGCTGGGGGCAGAAGGGCTCCAGGAGGACAGGCTGGAGGGCTGGCTCAGGAGCCGCAGGTGACGTGCGGAAAGCCGCCGCGCTCGGCGCAGGTGCAGCCCGGGGCCAGGGGAGCGACGCAGGCGCAGGTGGGCTTCTGAGGGCACTCGGTGGCCCAGGCGCAGCCAGCGACACCGGCGGATTTCTGGCAAAAAAAGCCCGCAGGACACACGCCCTCCCCGCACTCGAAGCAGCTCCCGTCGGCGCAGGACGGCCGCGCGGGGCCGCTGGCCTCGGCGGGCTTCGTGCCCGGGTCGGCCTTCGGAGCAGAGGGGGCCTCGGAGGCCGCGCTGGAGGTCGGGGCCGGGGTCTTGCTACCGCCGGGGGTGCCGGGCGCTCCGCAGGCAAAAAGTGCAGGCACCAGCAGGAGCGGCGAGAGGAGAACACGGGGGCGCATCGCGACGGAGGGTACCACGAACCCGGGGGCATCGGGGCCCAGGAGGGGCGTGGTACAAGGGAGCGATGAGCGTGGCCGAGAAGGTGCAGAAGGCGGTCCCGGGGGTGGTGGTGAGCGAGGCTCCGGTGGATCGACTCTCCTACGCC
This sequence comes from Polyangiaceae bacterium, assembly GCA_025453595.1. Classification (GTDB taxonomy): domain Bacteria; phylum Myxococcota_A; class Polyangia; order Polyangiales; family Polyangiaceae; genus JANWXX01. Next base: position 1,850 of record JALOQB010000176.1, on the reverse strand, counting down.
CGGGATCTCTGGCCCCGTCATCATCTGCGTGTGCGCGCCGGCCACTCGCTGGAGCCCACGCGCCCCTCGATCGTCGCCTGGCCCACCTCCACCGAGCAGGTGGCCGGGCTGGTTCGCTTCTGCGCGGAGGAGGGGGTCCCGGTGGTGCCCTTCGGCGCCGGCTCCGGGGTCTGCGGCGGCATCTCCCCGGACGCAGCGACGCTGGTGATCGACCTCAAGCGCATGGGCGCGATCCGACGCCTCACCCCCTCGGAGCCGAGCCTGGAGGTCGAGGCCGGCGCCCTGGGTATCACGCTGGAGGAACGGCTCCAGCGCCGCGGCTGGACCATCGGTCACTTCCCGTCATCCATCCTGTGCTCCACGGTGGGGGGCTGGCTGGCGGCGCGGGGGGCGGGGCAGTGCTCCGGCCGCTACGGGAAGATCGAGGACATGGTCGCCTCCCTCGAGCTGGTCGATGGACGGGGCGAGGTGCACCAGCTCCACCGCCGCCCCCACGGCCTCGACCTGACGCCGCTGCTGATCGGCAGCGAGGGCACGCTGGGGGTCATCACCTCCTGCTCCCTGCGTCTCCACCCCAACCCCACCGCGCGTGCCTTCCAGGCCTTCTCGTTCCCCTCGACGGAGGTCGGCTGGGAAGCCCTGCGCTGCCTCTTCCAGGCAGGCCTGCGCCCCGCTGTATCGAGGCTCTACGACCCCTTCGATAGCCTGCTTGCCCGCCAGGGGAGCGTGCGCAACAAGGAGCGCAACGTCACCGGCCAGGGGCACCCGTTGCTGAACAAGGTGCTCCGGTTCCCCCGGGTGCTCAACGGGGTCGTCGACACGGTGCTGGACCGCGCGGTCGGCGGCGCCACGCTGATCCTGATCTTCGAGGGACAGGGCGAGGAGCCCCACGAGGACGCCCAGCGGGCGGCTCGCCTCCTCCGCGGGCTCCATGGCGTCGATCTGGGCGAGGGACCCGCACGGAAGTGGCTCGAGCATCGTTACAGCGTCAGTTACCGGCAGGCCCCGGTGTTCCGCTCCGGTGCCTTCAGCGACACCTTCGAGATCGCCGCCCCCTGGTCTCGCTTCAAGCAGCTCTACGACGGCGTCCGGCGCGCGCTGTCCGAGCGGGTCTTCGTCATGGCCCACCTGTCCCATGCGTACCCGGATGGGTGCAGCGTCTATTTCTCTTTCGCCGGCGCTGCCCCCACCGACGACGAGGCCCTCGCCCTCTACGACTCCACCTGGAGCGCCGCCATGCAGGCGGCCCTCGAAGCTGGCGGTACCATCTCTCATCATCACGGGGTCGGCCGTAGCAAGGCCCCTCGCCTCGGTGACGAGCTGGGCCTGGGGGTCGAGGTGGTCCGGCGATTGATGCGCGCCTTCGACCCGGCCGGGGTGCTCAACCGTGGCAACCTGCTCCCACGCGAGGACCGCGCTCCGCTCCGGCTCCCTGAACCTCCCCGGGGTTTCTCCCTGGACGCCGCCTCTTGCCTGGCCCACCTCCCCGCCTCCATGACCTTGCGCGAGGCCCGCGAGCGCCTGGCGTCCTCGGGTCACGAGCTCCCTCTCGTGGCTCCCGTCGACGAGGATCGCTCCGTTGGCTCCTGGATCGAGGCCGGCTCCCCTGGCTCCCCGGACCCCTGGTCGGACCCCTGCGATCACCGCATCGCGGGCCTCCGCGGCCTGCTGCTCTCCGGCCGCGAGCTCCTGGTGCGTCCTTGTCCTCGCCGCGCCGCTGGTCCCGATCTTATCGCCCTCTTCGCCGGTGCCTCGGGCCTCTTCGGTCGCCTGGAGCAGGTCACCCTGCGGGTCCGCCCCCTCAACGAACCTTCCCCGCGCCTCCTCCCGTTTCTGGGCCCCCGCGATAC
>JALOQB010000471.1 GCA_025453595.1 Polyangiaceae bacterium | reverse complement strand
CGATGCCGTCGATGCCACCGGGCAGGTTGATGTCGAGGAGCACGATGTCAGGCCGGTGGTGGAGGGCTGTCTCGAGGGCCTTGGGGCCCGTGGGGGCTGATAGGACCGCGTGACCTCGGGCCGTGAGCAGCGCCTCGATCATGCGGCGGATGGCATCTTGATCCTCGACCACGAGCACGTTCATCGTGGGGAGGAGCCTATACCTTTCGCCCCCCCGGAGGCGAGCCCTGGCGGGCCTGCGCTCAGAAAATAACCGACACCCGCAGCCCACCCTCCGGGGCATCATCGAGGGTCAGCGAGGCGGGCAAGGAGGCGGTGAGGGCGGCGGCCAGGCCGAGGTGGAGCCCGTGGGGGCGCCCCAGGGAGGAAGGATCCTGGAGGAGGCCCAGCAGGGCCTGGCGCGCCTCGGAAGGGACCGCGGTGCCCGCGTCATCGACGTGGAAACCGGTGCCCCCCGGGAGGCTGGCGATCCGGACCTGCGAGCCCGCGGGGCTCGCCTCGATGGCCTGCTCGATCAGCAGGTCAAGCAGCAGCGAGAGCGCGCCGGGGCTGGCCTCGACGGAGCGAGCGAAGGGCTCGGCCTGGAGGGTCACCCCTCGCCGCTCGGCGCGCACCTGGTGGGACTGGACCGCGTTCTGCAGAGCGCGGCCGACATCGACGGAGGCCCCGGCGGCGTCGGCGCGAGCGAAACGCTCCAGGTGATCGACCAGGGAGCGAGCCGCAGGAGAGGCGCCGGCCAGCTCGGGCTTGAGGGTCGCCGCCAGGGCCCCGCAGAAGGCCGCCAGGGTCGGCGCCTGGCCTGCCCGGGCAGGGGCCGCGTCCTCGCCCTTCTGGGCGAACATGGCGGCGATCTCGCGGGCGTACATCTCGCCTTGCTCCTGGGCGGCGGCCAGCTCGCGCCGCAGCTCGTCCAGCTCGCGCTTCTCGGCCCCCGCCGGGAGCCCCAGCGCCACCAGGTTCCCCTCGAAGGACAGGGCCCCGCCGTGGCGCACCGCCATGCGATGGAGCCACGCCTTCTCCAGGTTGGATACGGCGCTGGAGTCGGGCCCGAGCTCGACCTCGACCCGGATCTGCTCGCCGTGGTGCTTCACGTTGATCGCGCTGCTGCCCTCCCCCGAGGGCGCCCCCATGCTGAGCAGCACCTGGAACATCCGCCGCAGCTCGACCTCCTCGGCGAAGATCTCGGTGCCGCTGCCAGGCTCGAGGCTCATCGATGCATGAGGGGCCAGCTCGAGGAGCAAGGCCGCCACGTCGATCCGACCGCGGCGCCCGTGGGACACCCCTCCGGTCTGGAGCGAGGCCAGCGTCTTCACCGCGTCGTCCAGCGCGTTCAGGGTCAGATTGACCTCCACGCTGGCCGGAGCCTCCTCGATCTTCAGCCCGGAGACGCCCTTGCGCAGCATGCTCGCTGCGGCACGGGCCTCCTGCGCCAGCAGCCAGCTCAGTTCCTGTCGGGTCAGCCGATCGGTCGCCATGAGCGCAGCACTATGCCACGACGAAGCGTCCTTGAGACCCCCCCTCCCTCTCCGCTACATCTCCCCGGTGCACTTTCGTCCTGCCCTCCGTTCGGTTGCCCTGGGGTTGCTCCTGGCGCTGCAGGCCTGCAGCAGGGCCTCGGATCTCGCGCCGTTGGGGGCCGGCGGGTCCTCCGGGGGGGCCGGCGGGCAAGCCGGAGGGGGCGGGCAGGCCGGGGAAGGCGGGCAGGCCGGGTCGGGAGGGGAGTCCGGGGCGACCGGCAAGCCCTGCGTCGCCGACGAAGACTGCGGGGACGACGTGGAGTGCACCCAGGACCGCTGCGATCCGGTCGAGGGGCGCTGCCGCAACACGCCGGACGACCTGCGCTGCGCCGACACCGGCGCCTGCAACGGGGCCGAGCGCTGCGATCCGCTGCTGGGTTGCCGGCCCGGGGACCCGGTGACCTGCAGCGACGGAGATGCATGCACCATCGACAAATGCGCCGAGGATTCCCAGGGGATCCGCTGCGAGCGCACCCCCCGCGACGCGGACGGAGACGGGGACCCGGATCTCAATTGCAAGGGCGGGGACTGCGACGACAGCAACCCGCAGGTCAGCAGCAAGGCCGCCGAGATCTGCGGCAACCTGATCGACGACAACTGCAACGGCGTGGTCGATGAGGAGGGCTGCATCCAGCCCGCCAACGACGGCTGCGGTGACCCGAAGATCCTGGAACAACCCGGGCTTTACACCCTCTCCCTGGCCGGAGCCAAGCTGGACACCAGCGCCACCTGCGCCCCCACCACCCTCCCTTCGCTCCGGGACGTGGTCGCCGGCCTGACCGTGCCTCCGGGCCCTCCCCGCCGCGTCGACGTGCGCGTCACCTGGCCCTCCGGCGTCAACGCCGTCAGCCTGGGCAAGCAGTGCGGCGTGGCCGAGGACGAGCTGGCCTGCGCCTCCTCCCTCCCCAACCCGGCCATCGGCGGCCAGATCGCGCGCCTCCGCGCCCACTCCCTCGACCCGGGCGTCTACCCGCTCCTCGTCTACGGCTCCCTCGATACCACCGCCACCGTGTCCTACGAGCTCGGCGACGCCTCCGCTCCCCCTCCCAACGAGACCTGCGCCACCGCCCTCCCGCTCCTGCCCGGCGAGCCCACCCTCGTCCCCCTCGTCGGCGTCGAGGCCAACGTCCCCATGAGCTGCGGCCCCCTCCAGGCGCGCGATCTTGTCTATGTGATCAACCTTGATCAATCTTACGACGTCCGCGCCTTTGCCTCCCCCGCCGACGGCATCGGGAGCGCGGTGCTATCGCTCCGCCAGGCCCCCTGCGCCGAGGAGAAGGACGAGCTGGCCTGCGGGTCCGGGGGGACGGCGGCGGTCTTTCGACGCAAGCTGGGGCCGGGGCCGGTGTACCTGGCGGTGTCCTCGACCTCGGGGAGCGACGTGAACCTGCTGGTGACGACCGAGCCACCGACAGACCCGCCGGCGGACGAGTCCTGCGGGTCGGGCCCCCCGGTGCTGACGCCCGGGGTCGACCGGCTCCTGGATCTGACCAACAGCACCGACGATCATACCTTCTGCACCGTGGGCCAGCGGGACGTCGTCCACGCGCTGCCGATCCAGCAGACGAGCGACGTGCTGCTGCTGCTGCGCACCTCGCAGACGACCATCGGCACCGTGTCCCTGGCGCGGCCCCCCTGCGATCCGCTGACGGACGTGCTGGCCTGCCGCACCGCGCTGCCGTCGCCGATCCGCGCCCGGGTGCCCGCGGTCGCCCCGGGGGCCTACCGCGTGGTCACCGAGCTGAGCGCGGCGACCCCCGCGGAGCTGACCGCCTTCACCCGCAAGAGCGTCCCTCCGCTGCTGGTCCCCTTCGCGGATGGCTGCGCCGACGCCTTCCCCATCCCGCCGGAGGGGGGCACCTTCCAGGGCAACACGGCGAACACCAACTCGGACTTCTCTGCCGGCTGCGACCAGGGCGGCGCGGTGAACGCGCCGGATCAGCTGCTCAAGCTGGAGCTGCCCTCGAAGAAGCGGGTCATCCTGGACATGAACGGGAGCGCTTACCCCACGCTGCTGAACGTGCGTCAGGGGCCCGAGTGCCCCGGCAAGGAGCTGAACCTCTCCTGCACCATCGGCACCCTCCCCCAGCGAAGCTTCCTCGATCTGACGCTGGAACAAGGCACCTATTTCGTGCAGATCGACGGCTTCAACGGGGCCTCCGGGGCCTGGTTCCTCGACGTCTTCGTGGCCGACCCCTGAACCTCACCCTCGGCGCCGCGGCGCCAGCGCGCACCCGAGGGCGCCGCCGAGCAGCACCAGCGGCACCAGCCCCCCCAGGGCAATCAACGCTGCGCCCAGGCCAGGCCCTGACGTCGTGCCGGTGGAGGCGCCCACGATGTACCCCAGCAGGGCCATGCCAGCCACGCCGCCCCAGAGGAGCAAGGTCAGCAGCCCGGCCACCAGCAGACCGATCACGCCGAAGGTCCGGTGCACGCTGGCGCTCTCTTGATCGTGATGGCTCATCCTTCTTTTCTCCAGTTCAGTGCATCATGATCAGGTCAAGCAACAGCAGGGCGACCTGAAGTAGTAGAGAGGCTCCATAGAGCATGCGGCCCAGGTACCGGGGCCCTCGGTCTGGCAACCGGCAGGCCAGCGCAAGCAGGCAGGAGAGCCCCGCGGCGAGCGCCGACAGGAGGAAGCACACGAGAAGCACCAGCCCCTGGGGCTCTCGCGGGTGCCGGAG
>JALOQB010000004.1 GCA_025453595.1 Polyangiaceae bacterium | reverse complement strand
TCCCCCTTTCTCTCCATGCTGGAGCTGATCACCGCGGAAAGCCTCGGGCTCCTGCTGCCCAGCGAGACGGATGCCCCCTTCGCCCCCGTCTCCCTGCTGCAAGCCCCGACCGCCGAGCTCCTGCGCGAGGCCTCCGGGCTCCCCCAGGATGCGCGCTACGAGGTCCTCTCCCTGGAAGAATTCTTCCGCGACCTGGAGCGCTGCGCCGAGTCCTCTTCCCCCGAGGAGCAAGAAGAGGCCGAAAGATTCCGGAATCTCCATACAACCTTCCGGACGAGGCTCCAGGGGGCACAGGCGCACCGCGTGGGGCAGGTGCAGGTGGACGTATGGTTGCTGGGTCAGGACCGAGAGGGGCACTGGGTGGGGCTCCGGAGCCGCGTCACCGAGACCTGAGCGTCGCTGGCACAGCATGGCACAGCGGCGCCCCTTGCTGTCGTGGCTTCACGAGAAAACAAGCTATTTCATCGAAGAATGAGGTGGCACAGAAGATGGAGTACGGGTCGCATGAGGTTCTTGTTCTGGCCGCGGGTGGCCTGGGGTCTGGCCCTGCTGGGCCTGCTCGGGTGTGGCGCGGATTACGGTGGGTTGAGCGAGGCGTCGGGGGCCCCCGGGCTCCCTGGTTCCGGGGGAGCCAACGGCGACGGGAGCGGAGGGAGCGGGGGGAGCGTGTTGCCGCCGGAGGAGGAGCTGGAGTCGAATTTCCTGTCGCCGGTGGCCACCGGGAAGCTGGTGTGGGTGGCGAACCCGACCAGCGGCCGGGTCGCCTACCTGGACGCGGTGACGCTGGGGGTGAAGCTGGTGGACGCGGGCAACGGGCCGACGCACCTGGCGGCGCTGCCGCCGAAGGACGGGGCCGATCGAGCGCTGGTGCTGAACGTGCTTTCGCGGGATGCGACGGTGTTGAAGGCCCAGGGCGACACGATCGAGACGCAGACGCTGAAGGTGCCGTCCGGGGGGAACCGCTGGGCCATCGACCGGACCGGGCGCTACGCCATCGCGTGGACCGACGCGGGGCGGCTGCCGTCGGCGGATCCGCTGGACGGGTTCCAGGATCTGACCGTGCTTGACCTGGACCAGGGGATCTCGACGGCGCTGTCGGTCGGGTACCGTCCGGTGGCGGTCTCGTTCACGGAAGACAGCGGCAAGGCGCTGGTGGTGACGCAGGACGGGATCGGGGAGATCACCCTCGGTGGAGCGCCGCAGGTGAGCAAGAATTTCCCGCTGACGGAGGACCCGCTGGGGGCCACGACCCGGGACGTCGCCATCACGCCGGATGGCTCGCTGGCCCTGGTACGGCTGGAGGGAGCCTCGGCGATCACGCTGGTCAAGCTGAGCGACGGGAGCCGGAGCGAGGTCCCGCTGGGGGGGGTGGTGACCGATCTGGACCTGTCGCCGGACGGCAAGGTGGCGGTCGCCGTGGTCCGGGAGCTGGGGAAGGTCGTGCTGCTCCAGGTCCCTGCGATCGCCGGGGATCCCGGCGCCCAGAGCGCCCTCACGCTGGGGAGCGGTGACAACGTGGTGGGCTCGGCGGCGCTGGCCGAGGAGAGCCCGGTGGCCTTTCTCTACTCGAACGCCGCGTCCAACCCGCTGCTGAGCACCCTGGACCTGGGCGCTCCGACGCCGCAGCTGGCCTCGGTCTTGCTCCGGGCCCCGGTGGGCGCGGTGCTGCCGACCCGGGATGCCAGCGGCGCCCTGGTGGTCCACACCAAGGGGCCAACCGACGCCTCGACCGTCTACAAGTCAGCGCTGAGCGTGGTGCGCGTGGGGGACGGGCTGCCCCCCAAGATCGTGGGGCTGGAGGCGCCGGTGGCCGCGGTGGCCCTGGGCCCCTCCGGGAGCCACGCCCTCGCGGCGATCGGCGAGGACAAGCAGGGGCCCTGGCAGGGGGTCCTGGTCACGCTGCCGACGCAGCAGGTCCGCGCGATTCACCTGCCCAGCCCGCCCCTCGCGGCGGGCATCGTCGAGGAAGCCAAGCGCGGCTACATCGCCCAGAAACACCCGGAAGGTCGCATCACGTTCGTCGATCTGGAGACCGGCGAGGCCCGCACCTTGACCGGCTTCGAGCTGGCGGCCCAGGTCGTCTACGGAGCGAAACCATGAGCCCTCCGCGCCATCGTTCTCACCTGTCGCTGGGGGCCCTCGCCGCCCTCCTTGGCCTGGCCTGCGGGGAGCAGGATCCGGTCTGGACCCAGCGTCTCCCCGGGGACGCCCCGCTGCTCGCGCTCCAGAGCGCCGCGGTGGTCATCGATGCCACCGCCGAGCGCGCCCTCGTGCTCCAGGCCGAGGCGGACCTCTCGCTCTCGACAAGCTCCGCCCCCCTCGGCCGCAACATCCCGCCGTCCGGCGTCGCCGTGACCCCGGACAGGAGCCAGGTCGTGGTCCTCAGCCGCGGCGACGTCCCCCGTCGTACGCCCAGGGATCAGGGGCCCGCGCTCCACCTGCTCGGGGGCGATCCGCCCTCGGTGCAGCGGCGCTACGAGCTGAGCGACCCGCTCTCCACCCTCACCCTCGACCCGGCCTCGCGCTACGCGGTCCTCTCGGCGTCCAGCAACGACAGCTCCTTCGTCTCCAACCCCAACGAGCTGATCATCGCCGACCTGACCGCCGCGCCCTCCGCGACCAACCCGATCTCCTTCACGCTGCGCAGCTTCGGAGGTCGCCCCCAGCGCCTTGACTTCACCGCCCCCCTCGAGCTCCCCACGGGCCCACGGCGCCTGCTCGTCGCCCAGACCGATCGCGACATCGCCCTCCTCGACCTGGAAGATCCGACGCGCTCCGAGATCACCGTCCGCCTCACCAGCGGCACCACCCGCCTGCGGCCCGCAGGCATCGCCGTCAGCGACGGCGAGCCGGGCAACAACCAGGACGCGCGCATCGCCATCCGCCTCGCCGACGACCCCGATGTCGTGATCGTCGACCTCCTCGCCCCCACCGGCGACGCCGCCGCCAGCAACGCCCCCTTCCGCCCTGTCCCCAACATCGTCGGCGTGGGAGGCATCGCCTCTGACCTTGCCTTTGTGCGCACCGACGGCGGGCTGCGGCTGGCGGCGCTGGTCCCCTCGACCCGCGCCGTGGTGCTGATCGATCCGGCGACCGGGACCACCTCGTCCCTCGAGCTATCGCTCTCTTTCGATCGCATCACGCTGGTGACGCAGGAAGCACAGCAGGCCGACGAGACCGCGCTGCTGTGGTCCACGATCGAGGGAGCGGTGGGGTTCCTGAGCCTGGGGAAGACCACGGGCAAGCCTTACAAGAGCGTGGAGGAGCTGCCCCTGGCCGAGCCGATCGGCGCGGTGCTGCCGGTCCCGGCGCCCTTTGCCCACCGGAAGATCCTGGTCTCCCGCAGCGGCACGAGCTTCTACGTGCTCGACCTGCTGACCCGGGCCCTCGCCCCCCTCTCGGCCAGCGGGGCGCAGCTCTCCGTGTCTCCCGATGGCCAGCGGGCCTGGGCCTTCCAGCCGACCCGCAGCGATCTGGCGGCCATCGAGCTGGACCGGGTGCACCCGAAGAACCTGCTGCTACCGCACCGGGTCGCCGGCGTCGCGGACATCACCCGGCGCGACGGGGGGCGAGCGTTGATCGCGTTTCACCGGGTCGGAGGTCTGACCGCCACGATCCTGGACGCCACCGCGCCGTCCCTGTTCACCAGCCGGGAGCAGGCCGCCCTCTCCCTGGAGGAGCTGCCCTGATGCGCCCCCTCCCCTCTCCACTCGTGGCGCTGCTGGCGCTCTCCTCGCGCGCAGCCTTCGCTCAGCCTCCACCGCCCCCTCCCGTCGAGGCCCCCTCTTCTCCGTCCGCCGAGGCCACCGCGCCGACGCCGGCCCCGCCGCCTCCCACCTCGCGTCTCGGCACCCCGCGGCCTCCGTACCGGGCCCCCCAGTGGGGGGTCGGAGCCCGCGTCGGGCCCAGGTACGTCTGGGCACGGAGCCCCGGCCTGGACCCGGTGGCCAGCGGCGACCTGCTGATCGGCGCTCACTTCGAGGGGCTGATCCGTGTCTGGAAGGACGGTCCCCTCTCGGCCTGGGTCGTCGGCGGGTGGCTCGTGGGCGGCGCTGGCACCAGCTCCCAGACCCGCGGGCTCTCCTCGTCCTTCTCTTACCAGGGCCTCCAGGTCGGCGCCGAGGCCCGCTACGAGCTGCGGCGCTGGCTGCAGCTCCACGGGCGCCTGGCCCCCGGGCTCCACACCTTCCGGGTGGCCCTCTCCTCTCCGGAACTTCCCTATACACTCTCGGATCGAAGCTGGACCTGGAGCGGCGATGCCACGGCAGGGGCCTCGGTGCTGCTGGGCTCGATCGGCAACGACGAGTGGCCCACGGCCCGCCTGTGGGTGGCCGCGGAAGGGGGCTACACGGTGACCGGGGCCGTCGACCACGCGCTGAAGGTCGAGACCGACGACGAGGAGGAGCAGCGCCGGATCGGCTCGACCCGGCTCCCCTCGCTCTCGGGCTCCGGCGCGCTGCTCCGGGTGACCTTCGGGCTGACCTTCTGACCACATCGAGCTGCCCACGGAGAGCAGCACGCTTTGGCTGCGGCTGGTGGGCAAGGGGAAGGTGCAGCGGCGGGCGATTGCGGAGCTCCTTGGTCGGCTGAGGCAGGAGCCGCTGGCAGATGCTACGGTGCTGCTGGAGAGCCGTGGTCTGCGGGTGACGAAGGCGCAGGCGGCGCAGGTACGGGGGTGCAGCGACGAGAAGAAGCTGGATCGATGGCTGGTGAGGGCGATGACAGCGGAATCGACGAGCGCGCTGCTGGAGGCACGGGCGAAGACGCAAGGGGCGCGACGTCGGGGAACGAAGGCGTGAGCAGTTTCTTGCCCGTTCTACCGGTGGAGTAGGTTCGCTTCATTCCGTTTCAACGACGGCGAATTCGCGCCGATTCTCTCTGAATTTTCCCCTGGCCTCCCGGTTGCACTGGCCCTGCGCCATGACGACCGTGAGGGCAAAGATCTTTGCCGGCTTCCTGGCCGGTGTCACCCTCGCAGCCGGGGGCGCGGTGGCGCTGAGAAGGCCCATCGAAGCCCCCTCCGCTGCGCCCCCTCGCGCCGCGAGCCCTGCGCCTTCTCTCGCGCGATGCAACGCGAACGAACCCCGGGTGGCGGCCTTCCCGCGGTCCCCCGGCGGGACCCCCGAGGTCGACGTCGCCTGGCTCGCCCGGCACCGCTGCCAGGTGCGCCTCGTCGATGTGCGAGAACCTGATGAGATCGCCAGGGAAGGGCGCATCGAGGGCGCGGAGCAGGTACCCCTCGCCACCATCCTCGACGCGGCGCCGCGCTGGTCCCCGGAGGAGCCCATCGTGCTGGTGTGCCGCTCCGGCCGCCGGTCCCTGCGGGCCCAGGAGCAACTTCTGTCCCTCGGCTTCCGCGCCACCGCCTCGCTGACCGGCGGCATGATCGAGTGGGAACGCGCTGGCTTGCCCCTGGATCACGCCTCCCCTGCCCCTCCACCCTCCGCCCCCGCAGCGACGGCTCCGGCCGGCCCCGCGGGCCTCCTGGCCACGCTGCAGCGCCCCGGGGCCGCCTCCTGGACCACCGCCGCCCGGTTGTTCTCCGCCGGCACCGCCTCCTGCGTCGATGGCCGCGGCGAGGCCCCCATCGTCGGCACCCCGGGCGGCGACGTGGGGGACCTGGTCCTGAGCATGGGTGCCCTCGAAGCACAGGCGCGCCGACCCCTCCGCGAAGATCACCTCGACGCCCTCCTGGGGCGCTACGTCGCCTCCTTCGGGCGCTTCTACCTGCACACCGACACCCACGCCCTCGAGCACCTCGCCGAGGAACTATGGAAGATCCCTACATTCCAGGCCCTCGGCCCCCGCCCCCGGGAGGCATCCGCGGTGAGGGCGCTGGTGCTGGCGCCGCCGCAAGGCGCGGAGGAGGCGCTGCTGGAGGCGCTGGCGCGCCCGGAGCACATCGGCTGCGGGCACCTGAGGCTGCTGAGCGAGCATCCGGGGGCCTACGGGCTGAGGCCAGGGCTGGCGGGGGCGGTGGTCAAGGCGATCTTTCGCCATGCGTTCCGGCACCGGGACGCGCTGGATTTCGTCCTGCTCTCGGGGGAGCACCGGGAGCAGGGGGTGCTGCTGGTGCGGGTGCCGACGCCGGTGGAGGCGCACTCGCGGGTGCCGATGCTGAGGCCCCACGAGGGGCTGTCCGAGTACTTCATTTTTCACCCGGAGGTGGCGTCCTATTTGAGGCATGAGACCTCGGATTTTCTGGCAGAGCACCGCGAGCTGCTGGGGCTCCCGGCGGTGGACCGGGAGGCGCTGCACCGGGCGGTGGATCGGCTGGGAGCGCAGCAGCTCGACGAGACGCTGAAGCGCCTGGCCCCGGGGCTGCCGAGGTTCGAGGTACAGCTGGACGAGGAGGCGCCGGCGGCGCTCCGGCTGAGGTCCCTGTGAGCGCGGCGCGCTGGCGAGGGGCGTGGGCGCTGGCGGCGGCGCTGTGGCCCTCGGCGGCCAGCGCCCAGCCTCCCCCGGTGACGCCGCCGACAGAGGAGACCCCCCGGGGTCCGGCAGAGCAAAAGCAGGCGTTGCCCGGGGGCTGGAGCGCGGCGCTGGTGGGGGCGGCGCAGCTGAGGATCACCGACGAGATCCAGGAAGGGGTGAGCGAGGGAGGTGAGCCTCGCATCGAGCTCAAGCGGCTGCGGGTGGGCATGAGGCTGCGGGACACCGGCGGTCGGACCCTGGTGCAGGTGGTGACCAACCTGAACGCCGCGAGTCCGGAGCTGGTCGACGCCTTCGTGGAGCACCGGACCGGAGCGCTGCGGTTCACCGTGGGGCAGATGAAGCTCCCCTTCACGGGCTACCGGATCGGGCCCTTCACGGATCTTCTCTCGACGGACTGGCCCCTGGTGACGCGGGTGTTCGGGGCAGGTCGCCAGCTGGGCGGCATGATCAGCCACGATGCGCCAAGGGACGGCTGGTTCGGCTCCTTCGGGGTCTTCCAGGGGACCCAGCTCAGGCCCGCGCACGACCAGGGAATCACGCTGTTCTACGGCGAGGCGACCACCTCGTACACCGACTTCCGGCGAGGAGCGACGCTGGATCCGATGCACCCGGAGCTGGCCCTGCGGCTCGGGCACCGGTGGCCCCTCGGTACGCGCGGGGATCACCTGCTCCTCGGGCTGGACGCGAGGCGCGATCTGGCCCCGGTGAGCGCCCGGGATCTACGCGACGTCGGCGCGCTGGAAGGAGAGCTGAAGCTGGGCCGCATCCAGGCCCTGGCCATCGGCTACGGGGGGCTCGCCCAGCTGACTCAGCGGGAGGAAACCGCGGCGGTCACCGGCTTCTTTCTGCAGCTCGGCGTGCACTTGCCGTGGCACCTGACCCCCTCCGCGGGGTTCGCCCAGGTGGCCTGGTCCCCGGCGTTCCAGGACGACGCCCGGGCCCGCGGTCTGCGGCTGATCGCCGCCGCCCCGGAGAAGGATCGGGCGGCGGTCCAGAAGGCCCACGGAGCCGACGGGACCCTGGCCGGGGAGCGCTCCTGGACGGCGACCCTGCGCTGGGACCCGGACCCACATCTGGCGTTCTGGCTGGAAGGGCAGCGCAGCGAGGAGCTGCGCCGCGGGGCCGACCTGCAGGTCTACCGGCTGAGGCTCCAGGGTCAGGTGCTGTTCTGAATCAGTTCACGTCCTCGCCGATCAGCGAGGCGCAGCGCCCCTCGACGTCCGCGACCCGCACCGCAAGGCCCAGCGTGTCGGCGATCTTGCGCAGCTCATCGGCCCCGAGCTGCAGCGACAGCCCCCGCTTCAGCAGGCTCAGGTGGTAGGCGCCGCAGGTGCACTGGGTGAGCTTGGCGGCCTCGTTGGAGGCGATGGTGGTGTGGGTCCCGCACTTCTTCGGCTCGCTCATGGTAAGAGGCCCGCTTATCGCGTCCTCAGGGCCTCTTCAACCGCTCGCCCACCTGCCCCCTGATGCCGCCGGTCCCGCGGGGTGATAAGCCCTGAGGTGCGTGCTCACCCTCGGCGAATTCCCTCCCCTGCTCCTGCGGATCTTCGGCCCGCTCTTCGGCCTTCTCTGGGGCAGCTTCCTCAACGTGGTCATCCACCGCGTCCCGGCGGGCCTGAGCGTCGTTCGACCCCCCTCCCACTGCCCGGCCTGCAACACCCCCATCCGCATCTTTGACAACCTCCCGGTGCTGGGGTGGCTCCTCCTCCGCGGCAAGGCCCGCTGCTGCGGCGCCCCCATCTCCCCACGGTACCCGCTGGTCGAGGCCACCGGCGGCCTCCTCGCCTGGGCCATCCTCGAGGCCGTCGTCCTGCGGCTCCCCCCCGAGACCTCCATGGCCCGCGCCCTCGCCATCTTCGGCGCCGACCTCGCCCTCGCCCTCGCCCTCGTCGCCGCGGCCTTCATCGATATGGAACATCTCTACATCCCCGACGGGATCTCCCTCGGGGGCGCGGCGGTGGGGCTGGCGACCGCGTCGTTCCGGCCCCCGCTGACCCACGGGGAGGCGGCGCTGGGCGCGCTGGGGGGGTTCTTGCTGGTGTGGTTGCCCTTTGACGTGCTGTACCGGCGGCTGCGGGGGCGCACCGGGATGGCGATGGGGGACGCGAAGCTGGTGCTGCTGGCGGGGGCCTGGTTCGGGTTCTCCGGGGCGGTGCTGATCTTCTTCGCGGGGGCGATCCAGGGCACGCTGGCGGCGATCCTGATGTACCTGTTCCAGGGCAAGCTGGAGGATCCGGCGGCGGTGCAGCGAGAGCGAGAGGCGATCCTGGCCGAGATCGCGGCGCTCCCGCCGGAGGAGCGGGCGGCCGCAGAGGCCGAGCTCAAGGATGACCCGCTGTTCGAGGAGGGGGGCGGGGGGGCCCTGGGGGTGCGGTTGCCGTTTGGTCCCTTCCTGGCCCTGGCGACCCTGGAGTACCTGCTGATCGGCCGGGCGTGGCTGGACGAGCAGCTCTCCTGGCTCTGGTAGGGTGAGCACATGACCCCGTGGCGGCGAGCGCTGGCCCTTTCCCCTCGCGTCCCCGTGATGGCCCTGGCCTCCGTGTACCTGCTGGGGTCCCTGGTGATGGCGGTCGACCCATCCTCCGGGCACGACGAAGGGCAGCTCATGTTTGGCTTTGCCCGGGGCCTTGCGGCGGATTTTTTGCCGGTATTCTTCTGGCAAAAGAGCAAGCCAGCGCTGGCGCTCCTGTACCTGCCGGCGGCGAGCCTGGGGTTCGGCGCGTACCTCGTGATGCACGGGCTGATCAGCGCGCTGGCGGTGGCGCTCACGGGGGAGGTCGCACTGCGGATGGGCCACCGCAGGCCCTGGATCGCCGCGATGGTGCTGGCCTCCTCCCCGCTGTTTGCCTGGTGCACGCTGACCGGGATCTCGAACTCCGACGGCGTGGCGTTGCTGGTGCTCTCGCTGTCCACCTTGCTCGTCTGGAAGCGGCCCGGGTGGACCGGGGTGATCCTGGGGGTGATGCCCTGGGTGCGCTACGAGTGCGCGCTGTTCGCCGCGGTGATCGGGCTGATGGCCCTCTGGACAACGAGGAGCTGGCGCCTGCTGCTGGGGGCCTGCGCCTGGCCCTGCCTGTACCTGGGGCTCGGAGCCCTGTACCACCGCAGCGGGCTCTGGTTCCTGCAGTTCCCCCCCAACGTGAGCAATACCTCCGGGATCGAGGTCTGGGAGCAGGAATTCGCCAGCCACTCCTGGACCACCTTGCTCTCTGCCTTCGGGCTCCTGTCGCCAGCGGTGCTGCTGCTGGTCTTCCTGCGGCCTCGCGCGCTCTCCGGTGCAGAGCGCGCCCTGGCGCTGTTCGTGGTGCTCTTTCTCGGGCTCTTTGCCTACACCCACCTGTCGCCGCGCGACGCAGGCCCGGCCTTTGTCCTGGGGTTCTCCGCGCGTTACGCCCTGATCGCGCTCCCCGCGGTGGCCTTGCTGGTCGGTCGCGCGTTCGAGGGCCTCGCGGCACAAGAGGCCCCTCGCTGGCTGGATACCGCTTCCGTCGCTGCCCTCCTCGCGGCGGGGTGGGCGCTCGCGGCGCGGGGGGCCGGGGCGCTGGTGCTCTGGGGCGCGTCCTGCGCCGGCGCGCTGCTGGGGGCGCTACGCGGACGGCTCCCGCGGGTCGCTGCGCTGGCCCTGCTGACGTTCGTCACCCTGGGGCCCCTCTCGCTTCGAGAAGGGAAAGAGCAGCCCCTCGATCTTCGAATCCCCTGGCTCGCGCGGGTGGAACAGTGGTTCGCCCAGCGGCGACAGGGAGCCCCGATCACCGTGTACACCAACAGCCACCTGCTCGCGCTCTTCGCCGAGCGCAGGGGGCTCCCCTGGCTCCGGGTGCGGTACCTGCTGGCTGTGGACATGAGCTACGAGCTCTCGCACCTGACCAACCCGACCAACGGCCAGCGCGAGGCCGTCCTGCGGGCGGTCCCCAGGGCCGTCTTTCACGACGTCGTTCCTCCGGATGAGCTCTCCCCCGAGCGCCTCCAGCCCGGCGCCTGGTTCGTGCTCGTCGAAGACTCCAGGACCCAGCGCCTCTTGCCCCCGGAGCGCTGGTCTCCCCACCTCCACCAGGAAGCACAGATCGAAAAGGCCCAGATCGCTCGATTTATCCCTTGATCTCGGAGGGTGTAAAGAAACACCCACCTCCAGCTTCACCTTCCGGACAAGGTTGGCGACGGACATCTCCAGGCGAGACTCGTAGCTCCCGGAGGCCGCATTGCGGGCAAGGGAGACGAGGCGCGAGGGGTGCTGGGCAAAGCTGAGGCTGTAGAAGAGGGCCATGCCGAGCAGGCGCAGGGAGCGGAGCTGGGCCGAGGAGACCTGGTCGCTCCAGGAGACGGCGCTGGCGAGGTCCGAGTACGAGAGGAGGTCAGCGAAATAGTCGTCGTCCAGATCGCCGATCTTGCCGGCGGCACGGAGCTGCTCGAAGAGCTCCGAGCCAGGGTAAGGAGAGAAGGTCCAGACCGAGACATCGTGGACGCCGATGCGAGCCATGCGGGCGAGGAAGGCGAAGGTCTCCCGGAGCTCGGCGGGGCCCTCGCCGGGGAACCCGATGAGGATGTTGGCCTTGACGTTGAGCCCCCGGTCCACGGCGGCCTGCATGGAGGCCTCCAGGCGGCCGAGGTTGATCTTCTTCTTGATGGCGCGGAGCACCCCGGGGGATCCGCTCTCGGGCGCGTAAGAAATGTTGCGGCACCCCGAGCGAAAGAGGGCGTCGCAGACCTCGGCGTCGATGGCCTCGCTGCGGGTGCCGCTGGGGAGCTGCCAGGTGATCGCGAGGCGCCGCCGCCGGAGCTCGTCGCAAAAGGCGAGGATCCAGTCTTTCCGGATGATGGCGGTCAGATCGTAGAAGTCGATATTCTGGACCCCGTACCGGCGGACGTACCCCTCGATCTCGTCGACCACGAGGGATGGGGTCCGGGCGTGGTAGCGGGTGGTCCACATCTGGGGGCTGGAGCAGAAGGTGCAGCGGTAGGGGCAGCCGCGGGTGGCCAGCATGGGCATGGTGCGCCCGCGGTGGACCCCGAAGCTATGGCCTCCCCGGAGGTAAGCCTCGATGGGGGTCGCCTCCCAGAGCGGCGGCGGGATCTCGTCCACGGCGCGGATCCGCGCCCGCGTCGGGGTGCGCCAGGGGCCCGCGGCGGTGCGGATCACCAGGCCCGGGACCGCGCGCAGGGGGCGCCCTTCGTCGAGGGCACGGGCCACCTCGACCAGCGTCTCCTCGCCTTCTCCCAGGACGCAGGCGTCCAGGGAAGGGGCCGTGCGCAGCGCATGCTCCGGGGCAGCGGTGGGGTGCTCGCCGCCCGCCAGGATCGGGACCCCGGGGAAACGACCGGCGAGGGCCTCGATCAGCGCTCGCACAAAGGGCCACTCGGTCGAGAACATGCAAGAAACCCCGAGGAGCTCGGTGGACGGCGGCACCCGGTCGAGGATCTGCGGGATCGTCAGGCCGTTCATCAGCACCTTCGGGTGGTACCCCGGATAGGTCTGCTCCATCGCCTCCCCCACCGCGTCGATGACATGCACCTCGTGGCCCGCCGCCCCCAGGCTGCCGGCCAGGTACGCCACGGAGAGCGGTGGCGTGATGTTGAGCGTCAACGCGAGGCGCCCCACGGCGCTCGGGGGACGGATCAGGGTGACGACACGCATCGAGGCTCCAGCTTGATCCGGCGCGGGAGAGGCGTCTAGCCTGTCGCGGGCTCTTCCTGCAGAGGATGCCCGGGAAACTCATGCGTGTCTTGATCACCGGCGGTGCAGGGTTCATTGGCTCCAACCTGGCGAGAGCGCTCCTGCGCCGGGGAGACGAGGTGGTGGTGGTGGACAACCTCTCGGTGGATGGCTCGCCAGCGCGCCTCGACGACGTGCTCCACCGGATCCGCTTCTGCCACGGGGACATCCGCCACCGCGAAGACCTGGCCCAGCTCCCCTCGGGCCCCTACGACCTCATCTTCCACCTCGCCGCGTCCTTCGCCAACGAGCGCTCCCTGGCCCTCCCGACCCAGGACCTCCTGACCAACGCCCAGGGGACCCTCTCGGTGCTCGACTTCGCCCGTGGCGCCGGCTGCGGTCTCCTGGTCTACGCGGGCTCCTCGTCCTCCTACGGCGCGGCGCCCCTCCCGCTGCGCGAGGATAGCCTCATCGCGCCCACCACGCCGTACGCCCTCACCAAGCTTCTCGGGGAGCGTTACGTCGAGGCCAGCGGCCTCCCCTTCGCCGTCTTCCGCCTCTTCAACGTCTACGGCCCCGGGGACCCTCCCGGGCCTTTTCGGAACGCGATCCCCAACATGCTCCGGCTCCTGGGGCAGACCGACCAGCCGCTCCAGGTCTTCGGGGCCGAGGCCACCCGCGACTTCTCCTTCGTCGACGATGTCGTCGCGGTGCTCCTCGAGGCCCACCGCGCCCGCGGACGGGTCCTCAACGTCGCCTCCGGCATCGAGACGCCGATCCTGGGCCTCGCCCGCAGGCTCCTGGCTCTCCTGCGGCAACCCGAGGCGCGCCTCCAGCTCTGCCCCCCACGCCCCTGGGACACCGTCTCGCGTCGCGTCGCGGACACCTCCGCGCTGCGCGCCCTCTTCCCCGACGCCTGCTCCACCCCCCTCGAGGAGGGCCTCCTCCGGACCGCTCACTGGCTCCGTCGCGCCGGCTTCCTCCCCCCCGAAACCCCATGATCCGCCCCTCCAGCGCCCTCTTCATCGGCGCCCACTGCGACGACATCGAGCTCCTCGCCGGAGCCACCCTCGCCCGCTTCTGCCGTGAAGGCGTCCGCGTCGGTGTCCTGCTTTTCAGCGATCACCGCGGTGTCGTCTCTGACACCGAGGCGGCCCAGGCGCTGGGCGAGTTCCGGGAGAACCTCCGCTGGCTCCAGGCGCATACCGGGGCCGCGCTGGAGGACCACACCACCTTCCTGCTCCCGGCCTGTCGCGGGGCCTTCGAGGCAGAGCGCTCCCGCATCTACGAGGCGATGGAGAAGCTACGGGATAGCTACGATCTCGTGGTGACGCACCCGCTCTCGGACACCAACCAGGATCACGAACAGGTATCCCGGGAAGCACGGCGCGTGTTCAAGGCCCATGGCAGCCTGCTGGCGGGGGAGTTTCCGAACAACGACCTGGGGGAGACCGCGGTGCAGGTCTACCTCGAGCTGGAACCAGGGGACGTGGACGCAAAGGTGCACATGCTCTCCACGTACCGGTCCCAGCGGTTCGGAGGGCGCCCGTACCTGGATGGGTCGGTGGCGCGCGCGCTGGCGCGGCTCCGTGGGTCCCAGATCCGCGCGGAGGCAGCGGAGGCCTTCAGCGTCCTGGGACGCGTCGCGCTTCGCCTGCCGTGAGCCAGCGCACCAGGTGGTCGACCACCCGAGGGCCCGCGGCGCCGTCCCATCCGTCGAGCACGATCGGCCTTCGCTCCCGGCCGAGGGCCAGGCGCGAGGCCCCCAGGATCTGCTCCGGGGCAGCGCCAGCCAGGTGGTTCGTCCCCAGGGAGACGGTGACCGGTCGCTCGGTGCGCTCCAGCAGGGTCACGCAGGGGACCCCGAGGACTGAGCTCTCTTCCTGGACCCCCCCGGAGTCCGTCAAGATGAGGCGCGCTCGCGCCTGGAGGCAGAGAAAATCAAGGTAACCCAGGGGCGGGACGACCCGCACTCCAGGCAGCGACCGGAGGCGCGCGCCGAGACCGGAGACCTCCATGCGCGCGGCGGTGCGTGGGTGCATCGGGAACAGGATCGGTAGCTCCTGCTGAAGGACCGCGATGGCCTCGAGGATCCGGAGGAGGGGCCCATCTTGATCGACGTTGCAAGGGCGGTGAAGCGTCAGCAAGGCGTAGGCGCCGGGGGGCAGGCCAAGGCGCTCGCAGGTGCCCTGGCGCAGCGCCTGGGGGAGCGCCTGGCGCAGGGCGTCCACCATGACATTCCCCACCAGGTGGACCCGGTCCGGCGGCGCCCCCTCGCGCAGCAGGTTGTCCACCGCGTCCGGCGAAGGAGCGAAGAGCAGGTCCGCCAGGCCATCGACGACCACGCGGTTGATCTCCTCGGGAACCGAGCGGTCAAAGCAACGAAGCCCGGCCTCCACGTGCGCCAGGGGGACCCCCATCTTCGAGGCCACGAGCGCGCAGGCCAGCGTCGAATTGACGTCTCCAAAGACCACCACCGCGTCCGGACAGAGGCGCCCCAGCGCCGCCTCGAAGGCCACCATGATGGCTGCCGTCTGCTGGCTGTGGGTTCCGGAGCCGATGCCCAGGTAAAGGTCCGGCTCCCGGAGCCCCAGGTCCCGGTAGAGATCGCCGCGCAGCGAGGCGTCGTAGTGCTGCCCTGTATCGACCAGGAGGTTCTTCAGCCCTCCCTGGCGCTCCGCGGCCCGCAGCACCGCGCTCACCTTGACGTAGTTGGGGCGCACCCCCACCACGTGCACCACGGCGGGCGTCTGCCCCGCGGCAGCGGCGCTCACAGGGTCCCTTGCTCCAGACGCTTGCGGGCCATCGCCAGCAAGATCCTGCTCCCATCGCGGAACGAATGGAGGTCACTCTCCCCGTGCTGGCGGGGCTTGCGACGTACCGGAACCTCCACCACACCTCCCCCCTGCTGGAGCACCGTGGCCAGGATCTCCACCTCGATGTCGTAGCGACGCGCACGGATAGGAGCCCGCAGCAGCGGCGCACGACGGACCACCCGGAACCCCGCCAGGCAATCGGTCACCTGGGCGCGAAACAGCAGGTTGAAGGCCCCGTTGAGGAAATGCGTCCCCGCACGGTTGAGCGCCGTGATCGCCCCCGGCTCGAAGGTGCCCAGAAATCGGGAGCCTATCACCAGCTCCACCCCCGGCCTCAGTGCCTCCACGAGCCGCGGAATATCCGCAGGATCATCCTGGCCATCCGCATCCAGAAAGACCAGCGTATCCCCCTCCGCCTCCTCGATGCCCCGGCGCAACGCCGCCCCTTTTCCCTGGTTGAACGCCAGGCGTAGCACCCTCGCGCCCGCGCCCTCGGCCTCCCGCGAGGTCCCGTCGGAAGAGCCGTCGTCCACCACCAGCACCTCGGCGATCGATGGTGTGTGGAGGCGGCACCCACGAACCACCCCCGCGATGGTGGCCGCCTCGTTGTGGGCCGCGAGGACGACGGAGACACGCATGCCCCCATCCTGGACCAAATGCCCCCCCCGCTGCTCAAAAAAACGCAGCCCGCTCAGGGCGACCAGCCCGCCGGAAGCCCCGCCTTTTCTCCGGCCCGGACCCGGAGCGCCACCGCCTCCAGGACCCTCTGGGTGGCCTCCCGCGCGGGGGCCGGACCCCGGTGGCTGTAGAACAGCTCGCAGCGCTCGGTGCGCACCGGCGGATCATGCGGGCGCGCCCCTCTCGGAACCACCTGTACCGAGAGCCCCCCCGGAGCCCCCTGCAGCTCGATGGACACCGCCCGAGGCTCCCGGCAAGAAACCCCCTGAACCGTGAACCCACCCACCTCCTCACCACCTCGAAGCCCCAGCAGCGCCACCACATCCGCAGCGCAGGAGCCCCCATCCGCAGGTGCCTGCACGGCGCGCTGCGCCCGGAGCGCCAGCCCCCCCGCAAGCAACGAAAGCAGCAACGGTACCAGAGGAGAAGGTAGCCTTGGTGTCAAAAGAAACCCTTGCCGGATCCACCCTCGTTTGCCGGTGGACAGCGGCACGATAACCAGGAGTCTGCCCGCGACAAGAGGCTGCCAGGGTCTTCCTGCGCTGGCAGCCCCGGGGTAACTGCGAGGCGAGCATGGCTGGACGGGTGACGCTCCTGGCGCTGGTGGTGGCGTTGCAGCCCGGCTGCGGCGCTGCGGCGCGCATCCCCACGCCGCGGTACGGGGAGCATCCGGTGCGGCAGACCCGCTGGCAAGAGGTGGAGACGCCGCCCCCGGCCATCGAGATCGAGGAGCCCGGGCCAGCACCAGCGGGTCGCGTCTGGGTGGATGGCCAGTGGCTCTACCAGCCCCTGACCCGCCGCTGGATCTGGGAGCAGGGCCAGTGGTGCGCGCCACCCGCGGGGATGATCTTCTACGCTCCAGCCACGATCCGCCGGGAGCGACGCACCACGCTGGACGCGGAGGGGAACCCGCACCTCGTGCGCCGATGGAGCGACTACGCGCAGAAGGAGGAGGAAGTGGTCGGGTTCTCCGATCACTGGAGCTGGAGCCCTGGCGCTTTTTACGTGGCGGCGCCGGACGGATCGCCGCAACGCTGGACCGGAGCGCTCACCTGCAGCGGGCCGGTCCCCACGCCGTAGACTCTTGTCGGCGGGGGCTTGCGGGGGCAAACGTGGGGGCATGCCAGAGGCAGAGAAGCTACGCGTCAAGACCCTGGGGGAAGCGCGCTTTGCGTCGCCATTGCGGCTCGGGCCGCCGCTGCCAGGGTACGTCGATGATCGGACCCGGGTGGCCTACGAGATCGAGTGCATCGAGGGCGAGGCCCGCCCGGAGCAGCTCTACTTCGAGGCCGGCGGCCCCCGGGAACAGCTCTTCTTCGAGCCCACCCAGGTCACCGCCGGCATCGTGACCTGCGGGGGCCTCTGCCCCGGGATCAACAACGTGGTGCGCTCGCTGGTGCTCGAGCTCCACCACAAGTACGGCGTGCCGCGGATCCTCGGCTTTCGCTACGGCTACGAGGGGCTCACCCGGCAGGGAGTACCGCCGGTGGAGCTGACCCCCGCGGCGGTGGCCCACATCCACCAGCAAGGGGGCAGCCTGCTGGGGCAATCCCGCGGCAAGCAGGAGGCCGCGGCCATGGTGGACCGGCTCCAGGACCTCGGGGTCAACGTGCTGTTCCCGGTCGGCGGCGACGGCACGCTGCGCGGCGCCCACGCCATCGCCGAGGAGGCCGCCCGGCGCGGCGCACCGATCGCGGTGGTCGGCGTCCCCAAGACCATCGACAACGACGTCGCCTACGTGGACCGCTGCTTTGGCTTCGAGACCGCCGTGGAGATCGCTCGGCAGGCGGTGGACGCGGCCCACGTCGAGGCCCTCGCCACCCGCAACGGGGTCGGTCTCGTCAAGGTCATGGGGCGCGACGCCGGCTTCATCGCCGCGGCCGCCACCCTGGCCAGCCGCGAGGTCAACTTCTGCCTGGTCCCGGAGATCCCCTTCCGCCTCGACGGCCCCCGGGGGCTCCTGGCTGCCCTGGAACAGCGGCTGGAGCACCGCTCTCACGCGGTCATCGTCGTGGCCGAGGGCTGCGGCGCCGCTTTGCTGGGCGACGCCGCCGAGCGCGACGCCTCCGGGAACCTCCGCTACGGCAGCGCCGACCTCGACATCGGCATGCACCTGCGCGAAGCCATCACCAGGCACTTCAAGGCACGCAACAGGCCCCTCTCGCTCAAGTACATCGACCCCAGCTACATGATCCGCAGCGTCGCCGCGAACGCCAGCGACAGCATCTTCTGCGACGCCCTCGCCCGCCACGCGGTCCACGCCGCCCTCGCCGGCAAGACCGACATGATCGTCGGACGCTGGCACCGGCGCTTCACCCATATCCCGCTGGACCTCGTCACCTCCTCTCACAAGCGCATGGACCCGACCGGCGAGACCTGGTTCGCGGTCACCGAGGCCACCGGCCAGCCCCACCTCGCCTGATCCTCCCAACGCATCAAGGCGACCACTCTGACCCGTTGGGAGGATGAGACCTGCGGCGCGAGGCCTCCGCTCTGCTACCCTCTGGCTCACCTTGCTGACGCGCCTCTGGCCCCTGCTCTTGAGCCTGGTGCTGCTGGCCTCCTGCGGCCGCCCCCCTCCGTCCGCGCCGCTCCTGGGGCGCCGCCCTCCCCCGGCCGCAGCCCTCCGGGACGACTGGCTCGGCGGCAGCTCCTCCTTCAAACGAGCGCACTTCGAGCGCCTCCTCGACCTGGTCGCCCAGGACCCGGAGGCCATCGCCCTGGTCGAGCGGGCTGCCCGGGATTTTCGCCGCGAGGGCCCTGGCGATCTGTTCCCCCTTTTCTCGATCTGCCCGGAAGATACCCCCCGCGACTCCGGCGGCCACACCTTCTTCGATTTTGACCTGGCGGTGTTCTCCCTCGATATCGAGTCCCTCGCCGCCGGCAAGCTTTCTCCGCGGGCCCAGGCCCAGTTCGATCAGGCCCTCGCGGACCCCGCCCTGCTGCGCCATACCCGGAAAGATTTCCCTGATTACGTGCTGATCAAGCGCAGCATGATCCCCCGTATCTGCCTGGTCCGGGGGCTGGACCTGGCCACCGCCTACGAGACCCTGATCCACGAGCTGACCCACGCTACCCTCCGGGACCCCCACTTCTCCCAGGGGAAGGCCAGCGATCAGGGCGCCGCGGCCTTCCTGGAGCAGCTGGTCCAGTCCCCGGGGGACGAGGTGGACGCCTACGCCGCCGGCACCCGCGCCCGGATTCGCCTGGAAAAAAGCAAGGAGCGCGTCCATCGCCCCCTGCAGCGGCTCTTCGACGAGCAGGGAACCCTGACCGCCCCCCGCCCCCTCCTCGGCCGCGCCATCCTGGCCCCGGCGCCCGCGGGCCTCGGCTACGCCGACACCTCCCTCATCGACGCCCACGCTCGCGCCATCGAGGTCGAGCGGGCCGAGCTGATCACGCGGCAAAAGGTCGCCGAATCGACCCTGACCATGCGCCAGGAGCAGCAGCGCGTGCTCACGCAGAACCTCGATGTTCACACCCGCAACGGCGAGGTCCACCGCCAGCAGGCCGAGAGCGCCCGGGCCCGGGGCGATCGGGGGGCCCTGGCCGAGGCCCAGCGCAAGGGCCAGGAGGCCGCCCAGGCCGCCGCGGAGGCGCGCCGCTCCCTTCCCCTCGTGGAAGCCTCGATCCGTCGCCTGGAGCAGGAGGTCACCTCGCTGCAGAAGGCCCTGGCCTCGCGCCCTGCCCGCGGTTGAACCCCGGGTGCATCCTGCGGCATGGACGGCCCCGCGCTCTCCGTGACAGAACAGCGCCATGAGGCGAGAAGGAAAGAGCGTGCTGGGGCGCCCCCTGGGCACCTGCGGCAACGAACCCAAGACAGGCTTTTACCGCGATGGCTGCTGCCACACGGGCCCCGACGACCGGGGCAAGCACACCGTCTGTGCCCGGGTCACCCTCGAGTTCCTCGAGTTCTCCCGCAGCCGCGGCAACGACCTGATGACCCCCGCGCCAGAGTATGGATTCCCCGGACTCAAGCCCGGCGACCGCTGGTGCCTCTGCGTCTCCCGCTGGAAGGAGGCCCTCGACGCCGGCGTCGCCCCCCCGGTGCTCCTGGCTGCCACCCACGAGAACGCCCTCCAGGTCGTGACCTACGAAGATCTCGCCCGGCACGCCATCGACCTCAACTGAGCCAGGCGCGGCCCCAGGGGCGGGGGCCAGGGCACCTTGAAATCCGGCCTTCTCCCGCGACATCCTGCCGATGGGGCCCCCCTGGGCTATGCTCCACACAAGAGGCCCCCCTGGTGACCAGCCCGCGCCCACCGGATGCGATCGACGTGCGGCACCCGCTCACGCTCGCCAGCTCGCTCCGCTTCCCGCTCCAGTCGGCGGAGTCGCGCCGCGATCTCGTGATCGGAGGCCTGTGGCTGCTGGTGCCGGTGGTGGGGTGGCTGATGAACATGGGGCACCGCATCGTGATCGTGCACCGCATGCACCGCGGGCAGACCCCGTGGCCTGCGTGGCAGGACCCCCGGGCGCTGCTCAAGCACGGGGTCTTCACGTTCCTGGGCATGGTCTGGTACGGCTGGCCCGGCGTCGGACTGATGGCGCTGGGCTGGTGGTGGCGGTGGCCTGCGATGGGCGCCCTGGGCCTGGTGCTCTGGGCGCTCGCGGTGATCGCGATCCCTGGCTACACAGCCCGCCCGTGGGGTTCTCCCCACCGGCCCCACCAGGCGCGCCGCCTGCGGCGTGAAACCTGGAGGGCGAGCGGCGCTCGTAGTACAAGTTTTGAATGGGTCGGATGAGCGAGGAAGAGATGAAAGAGACCTTCGAGCGGGTGCTCGAGGGCCTTGGTCTTGCCGCGAGCGAGTGCCGCGAGGGCAACGGGTGGTGGCGCTTTCATTACAGGGTGTCCTTCCAGGGGGGGATTCACAACGCCGACTTCCGGGTGGTGGCGACGCTCTGCGAGCTCAACAGCGAGGTTGATCTCGACGCGCTCTACGCGGACATGCGTGCCGCCAACGAGGCGCTCCCACCAGGGTCCCTCGCGGGCTTCGTCGAGGAAGACAACTACCTGCACGTCAAGTCCAGGGTACCCTTCGAGGGGCTCGACGAGGCGCTGCTGCGTGCCCAGATCGAGGCGTGCGCCGCCCTCGCCGAGTCAAGCACGGGACGATCGCTGCGCTCGCGCTACCGCTCGTGGTGAGAACACGCTCCAGATCGTGACCTGCGAGGCCCCGACACGCAATCGACCTCGACCGAGCGCGGACAGCGGCCCCTCCGAGTAAACGACTCGACACGATAGCCTTGAAAGTGCTAGCCAACCGGAGGGATGACCTCGAAACGAGTTGACTTCGGGCACGCATTCGAGCGCTGGCATGCGATCACCAAGCAAGAGGCAGCCCGGCTAGATGAACTCGTCAGGCAAAAAAAGACCGTGGTCTCCTGGGAGGCGCTCGATCATCTGTGTGGCCTGGCTGCCGAGTCAGGTATCAAGGCGTTGCTGTTTCACATCAAGACGTGCAGGCCGGACGAGGATGGCGACTTCCCCAGGGATTCAATGGGGCAGCGACCCCATATTAACAAGCTGTGGGATCAGTTCGAACGCGCAGTCCAAGGCCGCCAGGGTGCTCATATCTGGCGAGCGCTCGGCGCGCCACCTGCGCTCTTCAGTTCCTGGGAGACGGCCCACCGTTACGCCCCCAATGGCACGGTGGATGGGCACCGCGCTCGCGAGCGGGCGGACTTCTTGCGCAAGCTTCATCAGGTCCTGTCCGACGAGATGGTGTTTTGAGCCATGATTCTGTTCGATGACGCCTATCAGGCCGCCGTTTGCTGGGTCCTCGATCATCGACGCACCTTGGGGGGCGAAGCCACGCTGTTGCGAGATCTTTCGGGCCGTATCCGCCTGATGCTCCCTCCCGGAGCAGAGCTTCCCGAGGGAGAGCGCAACGCCCTGCATGCATCGCTCGGGGCCTACAGCCCAGGCCCTGCCCGCGTGGCAGTGACAACAGAGCAGGAAGAGTGGGAGGAGCTGCACCGCGTTCGCGTGCGTGTCGCCCCCTCCTCCGAGAAGCACGACCTCGCGGTCTATGTGGTCGAGCGCCTGGCCTCCGAACAGCTCTGGGAAGCCCCCGCCGTTCCGCGTGCCGAGGAGGCCCCTCCTCGGGTCACCTTTTTTGGCCTGAAAGGCGGCGTCGGTCGCTCGACAGCGCTGGTGGCCACCGCGCAGCATTTTGCCGGTCAGAATCGCCGGGTACTGGTCGTTGACCTGGACCTGGAGTCTCCCGGGATCACCAGTCTCCTGCTCCCCATCGACAACCTGCCGGATCACGGTGTGGCCGACTGGCTCGTGGAAGAGACCTTCGGGCAGCAAGACGCGGTTCTGCCGACCATGCACTCGGCTAGCCCGCTGACGACACGGCCGGGGGCTCGCGGTGAGATCTTCGTGGTCCCGGCCCTGGGGCGGCGCTCTGCTCCGCTCAACGAGCCGACCGAACGACTGGGTGACCTGCTCCGCGACGGCTCGTACGTGGCGAAGCTGGGGCGCCTCTATGCGTCCCTCTCGGGCCACGACCTGGCCCACCGGCTTGATGCGATGCTGCGAGCTCTTGAGGCCGAACTCTCGCCGGATGTCATCTTGCTCGACAGTCGGGCGGGCCTGCACGAGCTATCAGCGGCCACGATTCCCAGGCTCGGCAGCACCGTGCTGCTCTTCGCCAGCGACAGCGAGCAGACCTGGCTCGGTTACCGCCTGCTTTTCTCCTGCTGGCAGCGCGACAGGCGCGTCCTCGCACCGTTCCGCGAGCGCCTCCGTGTGGTGGCGGCGATGATCCCGGAGACAGAAAGAAAAACCTACCTCGGGCGGCTTACCCAGAACGCCCACAGCACCTTCGCCTCGTTTCTCTACGAGGCAGAGGACGGCCCCGACGCTGAGGCCTTCAACTTCCAGATTATTGACGATCAGGCGCCCCACCACCCGCTGCCTATTTACTGGCGCCGCGAGCTCATGGGCTGGGACCCCAGGGAGCCCGAGTCCTTGACGCGAGAACAGTTTGACGCGGCCTTCAAACCCTTCCTTTCCGGCCTCGAGGCACTCCTTGAGCTTCCCGAAGCAACCGCTCCCGTTGACACCTTGGCCGAGGATGTTTTCCCGTGAACTCCTCTTTGCTGGACCCGACCCAGCTTCGCAAGGTCATTCTCGAGGCGATCCCCCCCGATCTCTTCGACAATCCAACAAGGTACGTTTACCTCCCCCCGGACATCCAGAAGGCTCTTGACCCGAGTCGCCCTCTTGTCACCGGAGATCGTGGTACAGGCAAGACCTTCCTCTGGTCTTACCTGACCACGCCTGGCGGGGTCGCGCTCTTGAACAAGGCGTTTGCTCACAAGAACCACAGCACCCGGGTCGCCTTCGGAGCCACCAGCGAGGCCAATTTCGAGCGACCAGGGCAAGACACCGTGCAGTTCCTTTTCCAGAACGCCCCGGCGCGAGTGGTCTGGAAGACTTTTTTCCTCGTGGCTGCGCTGGACCAGCCCATCCCTGGGGCCAGCTGGAGCGAGCGAGTCAGGTGGGTCCAGGAGAACGTGGAGGCCTCCGACTTGCGCCTCGTGGAGCAAGACAAAAAACTCCTCGCGTCGGGTGAGCGGAGGCTGATCTTGTTCGACGCGGTGGACCGCGATCCACTTGGGTGGAGTGAACTTGTCGACTGGCACGGGGCCCTCCTGAAAATGCTCCTTGATGTGCAGCACTTCCGTGCGCTGAAGATCAAGGCGTTCGTGCGGCGCGATATCATGGCGGCGCCCGAGGTGAGCGCGTTCCCGGACGCCAGCAAGCTACGGGCAAACGAGGTCGAGCTGAGGTGGCGTCAGAACGATCTGTTCGCTCTGCTGTGGCGGTATCTCTCGCGGAGCATTCCCTTTCGCCAGGCCGTTTCAACCGAATGGCAGGAGCCGATGAATATCCCCCTGGCGCTTCGTGAAAATGAGGCTATCCAGAAGCGTATCTGGCACCAGATCGCCGGCCCCTCCATGGGAGGGCCCCGGAGGGGGGATACCTACCGATGGCTCTTCAATCACCTTGCGGACGCGAACCAGCAGGTCAGCCCTCGCAGCTTCCTGATCGCCGTGCGCACCGCAGCAGAACAAACGCTCCCCACCGCCCCCACCGCCATCCACTTTTCTGCCATCCAGGAGGGAGTCAAGAAGGCTGCCAGAGCACGCGCCCAGGAGATCGCAGAAGACTTCCCATGGATGCACCTCGCCCTCGGGGCTCTCCAGAAAGCCCTGGTCCCCTGTGCGCGGACCAAGATCATCGAGGCATGGGAGGGCGCCAACCTTGAAGCCAGGATGGACGAGCAAAAGGGCCGGCAACGGCGAAGTCATGGACGGGGGCTCGACGCGCTCGTCGATGAGCTCACCTCCCTCCATATCTTTCACCAGCTCCACGACGGCCGCATCAACGTCCCCGACGTGTTCCGTCTTGGCTTCGGGATGCGCCGCATGGGCGGCGTGCGGCCCTCCTGATCGAGGCTTCTGACCCCGCACTGACACTCACGCCGAGGGCTTGTCGGTCGTCTCTTCGTCGCCAGGCTTGCTCTGCTCTGCCGCGCGCCGCGCCGAGGGACGCACCCGCTCGGCAAGCTCATCGAGGCCCGCAAGACGGAACACCCCTGCCAGCAGGTTGGCGACTCCGCTCGCGAGATGCTGCTGCTCGGCCATCGCCTGGCTCTTGGTGGCCAGCGTCTGCTCGGCCTCACGGACCTCCCGGGCCACTTCCTTGAGGCTGCCCTGCAGCACGACAAGCTGTCCCTCGATCTCCTGGAGAGCTTCCCTGGGATTGAGTTTGGCGCCAGCGATGCGTGGGCTGCCGAGCTTGAGCGAGCCCAGCGCGCCAACGACCTGACTGGCGAAGCGGGCGAGCTGCACCGGGTCCTTCGGGGTGCGCTCGCGGAAACCTGCGGCCTCGGCGGTGCTGGTGCCATAGAGCCCGGAGAGCGCATCGCGCAGGTCGACCAGCCGCGAATAGATGGCCTGGCTGGCGGCGTCCCGCCGCTCTCTTGGCGCCCGGTCGTCCGCCAGCTCTCGCTCGTGGGCCTCGTCGGCCTCGACCAGCTTGCGGGTGGACTCCTCGAGCAGCCGCCCCGAGAGCTTCAGCAGCAGGGCCACGTCGGGCATCTTCTCCCCCTTTTGCAGGTGCGGAGCCAGCAACTTCTCGACCGCCACGGCAGCGGACTCCGCATGGGTGTCGGCCGCCGATTGCAGCGCGGTGGTGATCTTCTGCTGTTGAATGACCAGCTTTGATGCCATCTCGTCTTCTCCTGTGGGGAGAACGCCTCGCTCTCCCCGTGCGTCACGGTGGCACCAGGGGACAAGGCAAGGCAAGAGGCAACAACCCGCTCCGCGCCGGGTGATGAGGCGACCGGACACTGGCATGGGGTGACCTCCCCCGGTGAGAAGACGATTTTTTCTGAAAAATCACCTTCTCACCGGTCAACAACCGGGCACACAAGGTCGTCCTCTCAAGCCGAGCGCAGTACAGGGAGTCTCCGGCGTTGGGTCGACCAGTCGTAGATACCCCCGCGGTCGGCCATCTTCGTGGCCTGGAAGCCCACGGATTGCAGCGCGTTGAGCGCACCGACCTCAAGGATGGACAACCCGACCTGATGGCGGCCTCCTGTGTTGCCAAAAAAGCGGCCGAGTGGGTCGATCATGGCGTAGGAGTCGGTCATGGCGTCATTGCTCTCCGCGATCGGGGCGAAGCCCTCGAGAGCCAGGGGCGCATGGCGATGCAGGAAGGCCTGGAACTGAGCATCAGTGATGAGCAGACGCTCGACATCTCCATCGTTCTGACCCTCGACGCGCAGCACCTGGAATACTTTCCAGCGCTCCGGGTGTAGCTCGCGGATCAGACCGGTCATGTCCTCCTGCCACGAGAGTGCGGTCACCACCGTGTTGACCTTCACCTTCACGCCGAGTTCACGACAGCGGCGCACCAATCGCCGCGTTCTGGAAACATGGTCTCCGGCGCCCCGACCGAGCTGATGCTGGGTGACCTCGCTGGCCGAGTCCACCGATAGACCCACCCAGTCGAGCGCATCAGCAACCTTATCCATCAACGCTTCAAGGCGCGAACCATTGGAGATGACGCTGGTGGTGAGGCCGAGGCGATGGGCGTGAGTGACCATGCGGTGCAGGTCAGGGTGCAGCGTCGGCTCACCTCCGGCGAAGTTGATCTTCTCAGCGCCTGCCTCGCGGAGCTGATCCAGGATCTGGAGCGCATCTGCCGTCCTCACTCGCCCACGTGTCTCGCGGAAGGTCGCGAAGCAGAAGGAGCAGCGAGCGTCGCAGGCACGCAGAATGTGAAAATTGATGGCGGGGGGTAGGTGGCGCATGGATTCGGTCTCCATGCACATGGGAGGCCAGACGATACAGGCAGTAATTCCCCCATTATTTCCTCGCAGAACCATCATCCGATCACCACGCGAGCAGTCTCTTGCAGGCCCTCCTGCTCGCGAGCTTTATCAGTCACATTCGACCAGATCGCGCGACAGGTACCGGTCGTTGGGCCTGCCGTCGGCCACGATCAGGACACGTTCCTGATCGAAGCGAACAGAGTTCAGTAGAGTCCCAGCGCTGACCTTTCGGGAGGGCTTTCGCAGCCATTTGTCTTCATAAAGCATGGGCTCGGTGACCCCAGCTGACAGCACCACCCTGCACTGGCGTAGCGATCTACTTTTCCCTTTGCTGCTGCACTTCCCTTGCACGCATAGCTCCCAGTCTCCACAGTCAGCCGAACAAGATTTTCGCGGGGGTGCGACCGAGGCAGCCGGCGTCGACACCGGGGTGGCGCTCGGCGCCAGCGTCGGGGAGGAAGCAGTGTGGGCAGAGTGCTGGGCCAGCGCCTGCGGAGCGATGACAGACACGCTCACGGATGCCGCCGGTAGTTGCCCGGTGGAGAGGGTGCCCTGGTCCCATGCGGCGACCCCGGCGAGCAGCGCTCCCAGGCTGGCCACCCCGGCCAGCAGAAACATCAACCCCTTTCCAGAGTTCGGAGCGGGGGCGATGCTGGGCGACCATGAGGTGGCCTCGGGAGGCCTGGGGCTGGGGAAGGAAGTGCGTACCGATGGCGCTTCAGGGGTCGGGATGGGCGCGAACTTCGGGGGCGGAGGGCTAGCTGCAGGATCGTGGGTGGTGGTCTCGCCCAGGTCACCCTGGAGCTCAGAACACAGGATACGCCCGTTGGCCGGGCGTTCCTCTCGCTCGATGCGGAAGCAGCGCATGAGCACACCTGCCAGGGGGAAGTCGACGCGGTCGGCTGGCCAGGCGTCGGGGCGGCTGCGCGCCATACGGTACGCCTTGCGGTAATGGTCTTCATCGTTCTCCTGGCCCAGAGGGCCCCCGACCGGGTGCTTGCCGGTGAACAACCCCCAGCCCAGCACCCCGAAGGCAAAGATGTCGATACGAGGGTCGGCTCGATCGGCCCACTGCTCCGACGAGCTATCGAGCATTTCGGGCGCCATGTAGGGGGTGCTGCCAGGGCCACGAAAGGTTCCCTGGGGAGCCTTGGGGCCCTGCCGAGGGCTACCTTCCTGGGTGAGAGGGCGCTGGTTGCCTTCCTCGGCAGCGATGCCGAAGTCGATCAGCTTCACGGTGCCGAGGCGATCGGGGTGCGACCAGAAATCCGGCGTGAGCAAGACGTTGTCGGGCTGCAGATCCCGATGGATGACGCGCTCCTGGTGCAGGTAAGCCAGCGTGCTGGCAAGCTGCCGCAGGATGGCCTCGCGCTGCACGTCGTCGAGCCTCTGCTGCGGTCGCTGCATGGCTTCACCGAGCGAGATCCCCTGGATCAGCTCGAAGACCATGCAGGGGGCGTTGGGGAGCAGGAAAAAATCCGTCCACAGGGGCAGGCAGGGGTGCTTCAGGCGCTGCAGTAGATTGGATTCGCGCCGCAATCGTTCCGGATTCCCGCTGATGGTCGTCTTGAGCGCCAGCAACCGCCCCTGTGGGTCGCGCACCTCCCAGACCTCTGCTTGCCCGCCTTTGCCGAGCTTCCTGTTCAGGGTGTACTCGTGTTGTAGGACCTGACCGACTTGCAAGTTCACCATGGACTCCTTCGGGAGCCTCGAACAATACCCTCGTTCCCTGGGCCTTGCCCACCCCTGTGCCCCCAACGCGCGAGCAGGTCTCGGGGGCCATCGCTGCTCGCGCGGTCATCGCGGGATTCCATCGTTGCTTCTTCGTAGCGCTGGCTACAATCGCGCTCATGACCGCCACAGGAACCAAGGAAGGACCCGCCTCGCGACCGGAACCCATGGGGAAGCCCGCGCTGATCGTGGTGCACTGCGGGAAAACGCTGTTGTCGCAGCCCCGAGTGATCTTGATGGAAGATCTGCCCCAGGAGAAAGGCCCCCGGAATCAGCCCACTCGAAGCGTCTTTGGGCGTGATTTTTTGCGCGAGCGAGGGCTGTTCGACAGCGATATTTCTCGCCGTCAGTTTGCGCTCTGGGGGCGCGGGGACGGCAGCGGACACCAGGTCTTTCTCAAGGACCTCGGCTCCAAGAATGGCACCCATGTCGATGGCTTCCGCCTCCCCGCCTCGAAGGGGCTGCACGCCCCGGCAGAGCCCGAGGACGACGACCTGCGCTTCAAGGCCGAGCTGCGCGACGGCGCCATCCTCCGGTGTGGCAGCACGCTGATGGTGTTCCGTGAGCATATGGTACCTCCGTATGAACCAGCCCTCCCCTGCTTCGAGCACCGCGGGGAGAAAATGGTCGGCCCTTTTGGATTGCATGGCCTGCAGGCCTCGGTCGAACGGCTGGGCGCAGTCAACAAGAACAACCCGGGTTTGGGCCGCCTCAACGTGCTGCTGGAGGCGAAGACGGGGGCCGGCAAGGAGCTGCTGGCCCGCTACATCGCGTGCACCCTGGGCCGAGCCCAGCCCTTCGTGGCCGTCAACGCACCGTCCATCGTCTCGACCCTTTTTGGCTCGGAGTTCTTCGGTATCGGCAAGAACGCGCTGACGGGTGTGAACGAGTCGCCAGGTCTGGTGGGGCAGGCCAGCAAGGGCACGCTTTTCATCGATGAGATCCACGAGCTACCGCGCTCGGAACAGGCGCAATTGTTGCGTTTCCTCCAGGACAGAGACTACATCCGCGTCGGTGACCCACGGGAGCTCCGAGCCGACGTGATGGTCGTGGCTGCGACCAGTCAGCCCATCGAGGCTCGCGCCGAGCGTGACATCTTCACACGACTCGGTCAGGTTTCCCTCGCGTTGCCTGCGCTGGCCGAGCGCGCCGAAGATATTCCCGAGATCTGTCGCGAGCTGTTGCGACGCCGCGGGATGAAGGAGAGCGAGATCGCGGCGCTACCAGTCGAGGTGGAGATGATGGAGGCGCTGCTGTTGCATGACTGGCGCGGGAACATCCGCGAACTACGCAACGAGCTGGAAGCAGCCCTCGGCCGGACGCAGGGCACTTCGACCCCGGGGCTGCGGCTTTGGGCACTGGAGGGACTGCTGGACACAACATCCCCCGACGCCCCCCGCAGTCTGACGCTGGCTCGTATCCAGGCCGCGATGGACCGCTGCAAGCAGAAGCAGACGGAGGCCGCTGATTTGCTCAGGATCGACCGGAGCAAGCTGCAGCGCTGGCTAAGATCTGACTCCTGAATCGCACGGCGCTCACTCCACGTTGAGCATGATCCAGACCTCAGCCTTCTCGTCACTACCGCTGACCGGGAGCTTGAAGAACCCGGATTGCAGGGGGACTTCCTTGGCAACGACGCCAAACTCATCGTCGACGAAGGCGTCGTCCTCGTAGAGCTTCACGTAGAGGCAGGCCTTCTTGTCGGCGCCGAGCGGCACGTTCTCGACGAACTCCGAGTAGTCACTGCCTTCGGACCAGGACTGGCCCTCGCCGTTCGACATCAGCGAGAGGTAGCCAGCCGTCGGGTCATCGCAGCCACCGTCGCCGTTACCGCTCGGGTACGTGACGCCGATTTCACCGTAATACTCGCTGGCGCCGGTGCCATCGCTGGTGAGGGGGACGATCTGCTGCAGTGTGGCTGTCAACTTGCCCTGAGTGGGCGTGCAGGAGCGCACGCTGTAGTCGCTGGTGAGGTTGAACGCAGCAGCGGTGTTGTCGAGATACGCCAGCTTGTAGGCGATGGGGGCACCTGGCGATTCAGGTGAGTAATTGGCGCCATCGAGGAGCGCCTGCCGGAAGCCATCGTAACCGCTGATGGCCTTGACCGCCGAGGCGCCCGAGCCTCCCAGAAAGATGACCTTCATGTTCGAGGATTCGAGCCGCTGACGATGCTCGCTCGAAAGGTTGGCCTCAGCCTTGGCAAGGATGGCGCTGAACGAGGCCTCCAGTGAGGTCTTGATCTCGGTGTACGTCGCGTCTGTCTCCAGGAAGAAGAAGGCGCGCCGACCGTAGGTGATCGACTGGATGTAGAGCGGCGGGTTATCCGCGCCGATGAAGTTTGTGAGGTCGGACGCAGTGACCCCGGGCGCAAAGAAGTCCGCGGGGCTCTGCGGTGTATCCACATCGACCGTGTAATAGGACTGCACGAAGTTCGCGACGAGCTTGGTCCGCTTCGAGCCGCTGGAGAAATTGAACGCTCCCTTGGCCCCGAACGATTTGTACCCAACCCCGAAGCCCAGCTCGAGTTCGAGCTGTTCCTGGCTATCGATACGGGCTTCCTCGTAGGCTACCCGGGCAGGTGCGGTGGCCTGAGCTGCCCCCTTGAGGACATCGAGCATCTCCTCACGAAACGACGACAAGCTCGGCGTGTCCATCGTGGCCGAAGGCGAGCCAGAGAGATTCTCCAGCGACACGCTGAAGGTGACCGGAGCGAGCTTCAGGCCCACGGGCGTGAGCAACCCTTGCCGAGCGTCTTTCCCGACGACCACCGCCCCAGGCCAGAGCGTCGATGAGTTGGGCTCAAATGCAACCAGCTCCCCGAATACACGGGTCTCTTCGTAGCGCTGGTAGGTGCAGAACAGGTTACCCTCCTGGCCGTCCTTCGGACAGCCCCCCTGACAGCTGATCTCCTGGGGTGCCCGCTCTGCTTGTACCTCGAATTTCCCTGCCTGAATCACCTTCTGGTTGATCGCCGCCGTGCGCTCTGCCTCGCTCGCCGCACTGTTCCCGGCCCCCCCTGAGGAGCCGCTTCCTCCCGCGGTTCCATCCTCTCTCGAACCCAACTGCACCTGACAGCCTGCCATCATCACCACGATGGCCAATGCTCCCGTCCACTCGCGCATGGATAACCTCCTCTCCCCTTATTACGCAAGGATCGAGCCATCGAGATACACCGGGAAAACCCCCTCGGGTCTCTCACCTGCGGGCTCTCGCGAGCAGGCCAGGTGCCCCTGTCTTGCTCGCGCGCTGGCTCCGCAGGGGAACCCTTTGGCCGGGCGGTAGGCGTGGTCAACACCAGGTCAAGCCTGCCGATCGCTGGCCCTCTCCTGTTGTGAGCGAGGAGGCGTTCGACGCCGCAGCAGCGCCCCCAGCGCGACGGCGCCGAGGGCCACCCCGAGCTCGCGACCGCTCGCCCCCGAACCCAGCAGCGCCGCCCCGCCCAGCGCCAGCGGCGCAGGCCAGGCGTCCCGCCGCCGCAGCCCCCGCTCCCCGCGCCACGCCAGGCGCAGCAGCGCCAGCGAGGTCACCCCGTACTGCGCCAGCACCGCCACGCTCGACAGGGCCAGCAGCTCCCCCAGGGAGCCCACCGCCAGGAGCACCACGATCAGGCCGGTCGCCACCCCCAGCGCCACCCGCGGCACCCCGCGCCCTGACTCCTGCTGCAGCGACGCCCCCAGCTCGGGCCCCAGCGCCGCCAGGTACCTCGGCGTCATCGTCACCATGCCAAACGCGATCCCCAGCGCGGAGACGTTCGTCGCTGCCCCCAGCAACGCCCCCCACCCCGCGCCTCCCAGCGCCCCCGCCGCCTCCGAGAGCGGCGCCGATGACCCGGGGAGCCCCGGCAGCGCCACCAGGCAGGCCCGGTGCAGCAGCACGTACAGCAGCGCCGCCAGCCCCAGCGCCCCCACCATCGCCCGCGGCACGTGGCGCGCGCTCTCCCTCGCATGCCCCGCCACCATCGGCACCACCTCGAACCCCTGGAACGCAAAGGTCGCCGCCAGCCCCGCGCTGGCCCACGCCCCCGCCCCCGGCCACCCTGCCGCCACCCCCCCTCCCCCGCCGCCTCGCCCCCACGACAGCGCCACGAGCGCCACCAGCGGCGCCAGCTTGGCGATGGTCAGGAAGCTCCATACACCCGCGGAGAGCCGGAGCCCGAGGGAGGCCAGGGCCGCGAGGGCGAGGGCGAGGGTGATGGCTGCGGCGCGCTCCGGGGCTCCGGAGAGGCCCAGCCAGGCGGCGATGGAGTAGCGGCAGAGGCCGGCGAGGACCGCGGAGGAGCTGGCGACGGCGCTGAGGAAGGCGATCCAGCCGACGAGGAAGGCGACGGTGTCCCCGAAGGCAGCGCGGGCGTAGAGCACGGGGCCGCCGTCCTGATCGAAGCGGCGGGCGAGGGCGGCGAAGGTGAAGGCGACGGGGGCGAGGGCGAGGGCGGTGGAGGCGAGCACCAGGAGGCCCGCGGAGCCCGGGGCGCGGGCGGCGAGGGTGGCCGGGAGGAAGAAGATGCCGACGCCGACGACCCCGTTGAGGCCCAGGGCCAGGAGCGCCGCGGGGCCGAGCACCCGGTCGGCCACTAGACCACGAGGTCGGCGAAGCGCCAGCGCACGAGGGCCGAGGCGGCGTCGCGGGCCATGGCTTCGTTGTAACCGGACCGCTCGCGGAGGCGCGCCAGGAGGGCGCGGATCTTCTCCTGGCGAGGGGCGTCGAGGCCCGAGGCGTCGCCGTCGCAGAGCAGGCGCACGGTGTCCCGGCAGAGGAGGGCGACGGCCTGGCGGCGCTCGGCGAAGATGGTGGCCCGCATCTTCCGGGCATGCTGGGGGAAGACCTCGATGGGGTCGACCTTCTGACCGGGGTGGTCGATGGCCCAGGCGGCGATGCCGGAGATAAGCCCCCGGCGGAACGCGTCGTGGCCGGAGGTGACGCCGAGGAGCTTCTCGACGCTGGCCATGAGGTTGGCGTCCGGGTTCTCGTGATCGCCGGTGATCCGGTTGCGGAGCTTCTCGCCCTTGATCCAGGCGCTCACGTGGGAAAAGTAGCGCTCGAAGAGCTCATCGTAGGCGGCCTCGTCGACGAGCCCGGTGGCGACCCGGAAGTCTTCTTCCCAGGTGTCGTAGAGCCGCTGGCGGATGTTCTCGATCATGTGGCGAACGTCGTGGTACCCGCCGGGCAGCGGCTCTTGCTGGAGCCACTCGAACTCGTTCTTGCGCTGGCAGAGCAGCTCGATCTCGTCGAGCACCGCCAGGGGCGACAGGTACTCGTAGAGGGGGCTCTGGGAGGCGTAGAGCATCACGCTGCGCATCTCGCGGGGGCTGGCCCCGACGCGGCCCTCGTAGAGCGGCGCCCCGTCCCCCTCGGAGAGGAGCTTCTCGATGCTCACGCGGAGCAGCTTGGAGGCCTCGGCGTCGAGGCGCTCGGGGATGGCGCCGGTGGCGTAGAGCTCCATCTTCTCGAAGGCCGAGAGCTGGGCCACGACGGCGCCGAGGGGCCCCGGGTGGTTGCCCTGCTCGGGCTTTCGCATGCGCGTGAGCACGGCGAACATCGCCGCGACGCGGGTCGCGTGGGGGGCGACGGGCCGCGTGATCTGCGGCAGGATCTGGTTGTCGTAGATGCGCTGCTCGTCGCAGTACGAGAGCAGGTACGGGGCCCGGATCAGCTCGAAGCGCCCCCGGAAGCTGGGGAACTCGTGGTGCTCCCGGAAGGCGTCGAGGTGCAGCTCGTTGGCGCTGGCCAGCATCACGCAGTTGAGCTGCACGTTCTGCTGGTTGAGGGCGACCTCGCCGGTCTCGATGGAGAGCTGGAGGTACTTGAAGGCATCGATGGGGCGCTTGAGCAGGTCGCTGTACTCGAGGACCCCGCCCTGCGCGTCGATCAGCTCACCCCGGGCCTCGAAGAGCGTGGTCGCCTGGAGCGCCGTGGGCAGCGCGGCCAGGGAGCGATCGGCGGTGATCTGCGCCTCGCCGGCGTCGACCGACATCTGGGGGCCGATGGTGACGGCGCCCACGCGGTACCGGTGCGAGAGGAAGTAGCGCTCGACCTGCACGTGGCGCAGCACCTCGCGCAGGTCGCCCTTGTAGGTGGCCAGGAGCGCCTCGAACACCTGCTGGTTCTTCTTGTTGAGGCGCCCCTTCTGGAGCCACTCGGGCGGGGCCTCTTCGGCACCGACGTCGGCCCAGAGCGAGGAGAGCAGCCCCCGCCGCTCGGCCACCGGCAGCAAGAAGAGCGGGTGGTCGCGGATCTCGATCTGGAGCCGCGCGTCGATCTGCGTCTCGTCCAGGTGGGCGTAGCTCTGCACCGGCAGGGCAGGCTTGCGCTCGCCGTCGCCGCCGAAGCCGATGCTGCCCCGGATGGTCTTCTGGCTCGGGAAGACCCAGTGAAAGCGGTAGAGCGCCCCCTCGTCCAGGGTCGAGTAGTGCTCGAGGGCCTTCATCACGCAGGCCACCGCGGTGCTCTTTGCGGACCCGTTGGGGCCGTGGAGCAGGATCAGCCGGTTGGCCCGCCCCTCGCGCGCAAAGTTGCAGAGCACCCGGTAGATGTCTTCTTGTACGTGCTCCTGGCCGACCAGCGAGTCACGCCGCAGCGAGCCGCTCTCCCAGGGGAGGTCGAAGAGCTTGAACCGACGCGCCGCCCCCCAGGGTTTCTGTACCTGCTCGGAGCCGTAGTGGTCGAACACGTCGCGCAGGTAGCGCGAGGCGTCGCGGCCGAAGCGCACCGGGTCGGAGGCAAAGAGGTCGAGGTACTCGTCAAAGGACAGGACGTGGCGGCCGTTACGGTAGCGCTCCGCGGTCGCGTCCGAGAGGGTGGAGAGGTGCTCGCGAGCGCGGGCGAGCCGGTCGGCTGCTGCCATCACTTGACCGTGACGTCGAGCGCCAGTTCTTTCTTGTCCATCAGGCAGTTCTTGTCCGAGCAGACGCTGAGCGCGAACTTGCCGCCGACGGAGACCGTGCCGCTCTTCGAGGGGGTGAAGGCCACCTTGATCACCGCCTTCGAGGGCTCGAAAGAGCCGTCTTCACGGCCAAACTTCTCCTTGGAGAACTTGACCCCTTCGGCCTCTTTCGGGGTGAACTTGTAGGGGTACTGCTCGTTGGTGTGGAAGTCACCCTTGGTCTCCAGGACGACCTCGATGACCCCCTCGGCGTCCTTCTTGTAGTCACCGACCGGGCGCAGGTACGCCACGTAGTTCTCGGTCTCGGCGCGGGCGCTGAGGGCCTCGGCGCGCTCGCGGGCCGCGCCGTTCGGGTTCACCTGGGCGGCCTCGCTCTTGTTGCAGCCCACCGCCGCGAGCAAGCCAGCAGCGCCGAGGCCCAGGATCACGAAACGAGAAGAGGACATCATGACCCCAGGGAGTACCACGCCCGCGGCGAGGCTGCCAACCGGGCCCTCCCCCCGGCCTATTTCAGCAAGAACACCGCGACGCCGCCCAGCACCAGGAAGAGGGCCCCCACGCCCACCAGCAAGGCGACCGGCGGGCCCTTCTTGATCGGGATGGCGTCGACCACGTCGATGTCGGCCGGCGGGGTCGCCTGCCGGAAGGCATCATCCATGGCGGAGCGGGCGCTCTGCATGGTCATCGCGCCCCCGGCGAAGGGGTCGGCCACCACCGCCGGCTCGGCCGCCCGCGCCATCAGCGCGGGGAGCGCCGCGGAGATCTGCGCCTCGAGGTCGGCCGTCGGTACCCCCGCCCACTGGAGGAAATCGCCCTCGAGCCCGAACCCTCGCCCCAGCCGGTTGGCCAGCTCTCCCACGGAGGGGATGCGGCCCGAGGGGTTCTTGACGAAGGCCTCCTCGATGACCTCATCGATCGTGATCGGGATCTGCAGCCCGAGCTTCTTGCCCAGCTCGCTCGGGGGCGTTGGATCCTTGGTCATGATGCTGAGCAGGATCGTCGGGCCGTTGTTGCCGCCGAAGGGCACGGTGCCCACCAGCGCCTCGTAGACGATGGCGGCGACCGCCCAGACATCGGCCCGGTGATCGAGGGAGTCGAGGCCCTGGGCCTGCTCCGGGGCCATGTAATAGGGCGACCCGATGGTGGTGCCGAGCATCGTGAGCTTCTTGGCGTTCTCGGATTTGTCCTTCACGCTGCCGAAGTCGAGGATCTTCACCACGTCCCCCTCGCGGGTGCCGCAGAGGAACACGTTGTCAGGCTTCAGGTCGCGGTGGACAAACTTGGAGGCGTGGGCCGCGTCGAGGCCGATGGCGAGGTGGCTCACCATGCGCACCACCCGGCCCGGCGTCATCGTGCGCTCCCGCTGGAGCGCGGTGCGAAGCTCTTCGCCATCGAGAAATTCCATGACGAGGGCGTAGGTGCCCCCGTCCTGCTGGAAGTCGAGCACGTCGATGATGTGCTGGTGGGGGAGCTGACTGGAGACCTGAAATTCTCGCTTGAACCGCGTGACCGCCACGCTGTCGTTGGCCACATCGGCATGGAGCATCTTCAGAGCGACGC
This sequence comes from Polyangiaceae bacterium, assembly GCA_025453595.1. Classification (GTDB taxonomy): domain Bacteria; phylum Myxococcota_A; class Polyangia; order Polyangiales; family Polyangiaceae; genus JANWXX01. Next base: position 11,011 of record JALOQB010000004.1, on the reverse strand, counting down.
GGCGGTCGACCTGCTGATCGAGGGCCTCGTAGACGCGGCCCATGCCGCCGTCGGCCACGATACGACGAATCTGGTAGCGCCCCGCCACGACCTGGCCGAGCCGCGGATCGCCCTCCGACTTGACCGGGACCTGCTCGCTCGGCAGCAGCCCCTCGCCGTCTGCCGCGCAGAACCCTGCTTCGTTGGGGTACAAACGACCGCAGCTCGGGCAAGCTTTCACGGCGTTGCCTCGCGGTAGTAGTACAGGATGCGGTAGCACATCGGGCACTCTTCGAGGGACTCACAGCGGAGCACCTTCTGGAAGAACTGGGGAGGGAGCGAGACGTGGCAGGCCTGGCAGGTGCCGTCGGTGGTGCGGGCCACCGCCACCCCCTTCTTCTTGAGGATCATCTCGTAGCGCCGGAAGATCGGCGTGGGGAGCTTCTTGGAGATCTCGGCCCGGGCGGCCAGCTTCTCTTCGCGGAGGCGGCGCGTGTCGCCCAGGTTGGAGCTGGTCGACCCCTCGTTGGCATCGAGCTCGTTCTGCACCTTGGCGCGCTTTGCCTCGAGATCGGCGGTGGACTTCTTGGCGTTCTCGATGAGGGCGCTGAGTTTGCTCACTTCCTCCTCGCGGTCGCGCTGCATCCGGCGCAGCTCGTCCTGCTCGCGCTCGGCGGACACGGCCTCCCGGTCGTTGCGGGCGCGCCCGAACTTCTCGCGCGATTTCTCGATCTGCGCGGACATCAGCCGGGCCTCGGTGGCCAGCTCCCCGGCGGTGTGGATCATCTCGTCCAGGCTCTTCCGATCGCCGGCGAGCTTCCCGTCGAGGAAGGTGAGCTCCTGGCGGAGCGTGTCGAGGGTCCCTTGCCCCTCGCTGATCTGGGACTCCAGGGACTGGAGTTCGCGGTCGATGGCGGCGAGCGCCTCCAGCACCTGGACCTGTTGCGCGAGCTTCTCTTGTGGCGTCATCTCGTTCTGCTCGAAAAAAACCTCTCCCGTAGGCCCAGCTGGATTCGAACCAGCACACGCCCGGTTATGAGCCGGGTGCTCTGACCGATTGAGCTATAGGCCCTCTCGAAGCCCCCTGGGTAGGCAGACCCCCCCGCGCTCGCTACGAGGACAAGCACGGACGGAGGAAAGACCGACGATGGCCCGGGAGGCACGGAACCCAAGCTACCCCAGACGAGCCCTCCGCGGAAGCATTCTATGACCAGACCTCGCCCTTCGCCCCCGGGGAGCGCGGTCTCTCTGCGGGATTCTTGGCCCGCTGCGCGCACCATGGAACGCGGGGAGCCCGCGGCCTATGCTGGCCGCCCCTCCCACCGAGCGAGCCCCCTTTGCACATCTGGCACCTCACCGCCGACGCGCCCCGCATGCCGCACCGGGTGAGCCCCGGCGATCGCGTCACCCTCACCCTCGGCACCTGGCCCATCGAGCTGGGTCAGCGCGTCTGGATCACGGCGAAGATCGAGGAGCCCGGGGCCCCGGCCCGGGAGCTTCAGAGCGAGGCGCGCTGGGTCGAGAACCGGGGGCCCAACAGCTACTGGCAGGCCCAGCTTGGCCCCTTCCCCCGCGGCACCAAGGTCAGCTACCAGACCCACGGGACCTCCAACCAGAGCCTCACCGCCGGCCCCTCCTCCGCCTTCCGCGTCGGCCCCAAGCTCTACCTCGCGCTGCTCTGGCACCAGCACCAGCCGGTCTACCGCGACGCCTCCAGCCCTTCCCCCCGGGGCAGCCACCTGCACCCCTGGGTGCGCCTCCACGCCACGCGCGACTACTACGGGATGGCCTCCCTCGTCGCCCAGCACCCCGGGGTTCACCTGACCATCAACCTCACCCCTTCCCTGCTCTGGCAGCTCGAGGACCTCGCCCGCCACGGGGCCACCGATCACCCCTGGGAGCTCTCCCTCAAGCCCCCCGCTCGCCTCTCTCCCCGCGAGCGCGACCTGCTTCTGCAGACCTTCTTTGACGCCGACCACCGGCGCCAGATCGCCGTCCACCCCCGCTACGCCCAGCTCCTCGCCCGGAAGAAATCCGGCGCGTCCCTCGACGACCAGGAGGCCCGCGACCTCCAGATGTGGTTCAACCTCGCCTGGTTCGCCCACGAGTTTCGCCAGGGCGAGGTGCGCCTCGTCACCGGCGAGCTCGCCAGCGTGCGCGACCTCGTCACCAAGGGCCAGCGCTTCGACGACCGCGACTTCGATCGCCTCCACGACGAGACCCTCAAGATCCTCCAGGCCGTCGTCCCCATCCACCGCACCCTCCAGGAAGAGGGCCAGATCGAGGTCTCCACCTCCCCCTTCTTTCACCCCATCCTCCCCCTGCTGATCGACACCGACCGCGCCACCCTCGACCGCCCCGGCACCTCCCTCCCGACCCGCTTCGCCCACCCCGAGGACGCCGAGGCCCAGGTCCGCAGCGCCGTCGACTACTACCGCGAGCTCTTCCGGCGGCGACCCCGCGGCATGTGGCCTGCCGAGGGCGCCGTCAGCCAGCTCGCCATCCCCTTCTTCGCCCAGCACCGCCTCCGCTGGATCGCCACCGACCGCGGCGTCCTCGAGCGCTCCGGTCGCCACGGCTACCAGGTCGATGACCCGGACGTCCTCTGCCGCCCTTACCGCGCCGCCGAGGGTGACCACCAGATCAGCGTCTTCTTCCGCGACACTCGCCTCTCCGACGACATCGGCTTCGTCCTCCACCAGCTCCCCCCCGCCGAGGCCGCCAGGCTCTTCCTCCAGCGCATCAAGGACCGCTTCGTCGGCCGCCTCCGCACCACCGAGGACCGCGTCCTCTCCGTCGTCGTCGACGGCGAGAACGCCTGGGGCGCCTACCCGGACGACGGGCGCCCCTTCCTCCACGCCCTCTACGCCGCCCTCGAGGACGACCCGGAGATCGAGACCACCTCCTTCGCCGGCTACATCGAGGGCTCCCCCGACCGCTCCCCTCCCCACCCGCTCCGCGAGCAGCAGCAGGTCCACGACCTCTACACCGGCTCCTGGATCGACGAGGCCGGCTCCCGGCCCGGCGTCGACCTCGGCACCTGGATCGGCGAGCACGAGGAGAACATCGCCTGGGAGCTCCTCGCCCAGGCCCGCGAATTCCTCGACCAGCAGCGCGCCACCCCCGCCTCCGCCCCCGAGGCCTTCCGCGCCCTCTACGCCGCCGAGGGCAGCGACTGGTTCTGGTGGTTCGGCGACGACCAGGATTCGGGCCGCGACTCCCAGTTCGACGAGCTCTTCCGCATGCACCTCCGCCAGGTCTACCGCAGCCTCGGCGCCGACCCGCCCCCTCGCCTCGCCGAGCCCATCGTCCCCCGCGTCTACGTCTGGGAGTATGGAACTCCTGGATGCATGGCGCCCCCGGGCCACGCCATCGCCGTCCGCGCCCCGGCCCCGGGCTCCCTCTCCTTCCGCTGGGATCAGGGCCCCACCGCCCGCGTCCCGGTGACCGCCGTGGGGGGCGTGATGAGCGGCATCACCCACTACCAGGCCTCCCTCGGGCTCCCTCCGCCGGGAGCCCGCACCCTCTCCGCCACCTTCGACGGCGACCTGCCCCCCTCCGACGAGCGCTCCACCGAGCTCCTCATCGCCGCCCCGGACGCCTTAACGCCGCCCCTCCCTGGCATGTATAGAAAATCTCTACCACGCCCCTGCGCCGCCGCCCCCGCCGTCGCCCTGCTCGCCCTGGGCGCCTGCAACGGCGCCGCCACCAAGGAGCCGCCGAAGCCCGCCGAGCAGCGCCCCGTCGCCTCGACCACGGCCCCCACCGAGGACGCGGAGCTGGCCCGCTGGATCCGCGAGCGGTACACGAAGTTCGAGCACCGCGTCCCCATGCGGGACGGCACCAGGCTCCACACCGTCGTCTACGTCCCCAAGGACACCTCCGCCACCGCCCCCATCCTCCTCGCCCGCACCCCTTACAGCGTCCAGCCTTACGGCGCCGACGCCTTCCCCTCCTCCCGCCGCCACCTGCAGCGCATCGCCCCCTCCGAGCACTTCCTCCGGGCGGGCTACATCCTCGCCCACCAGGACGTCCGCGGTCGCATGATGTCCGAGGGCGAATTCGTCGACGTGAGGCCCCACAATCCCTCGAAAAAAGGCCAGGAGTTCGACGAGAGCAGCGATGCTTACGACACCATCGACTGGCTGGTGAAGAACGTGCCGCGCAACAACGGACGCGTCGGCATGTGGGGCATCTCGTACCCCGGCTTTTACGCCGCCATGGGGGCCATCGACGCGCACCCCGCCCTCCGCGCGGTCTCGCCCCAGGCGCCGGTGACGGACTGGTTTGTGGGCGACGATTTTCACCACAACGGGGCCCTGTTCCTGGAGGATGCCTTCGACTTCTACTCGAGCTTCGGCAAGCCCCGGCCCGCGCCCACGCCGAAGGCCAGCTGGGGGTTCGACTACAGCCGCGAGGATCGCTACGCGTTCTTCCTGGAGCTGGGGCCGCTGTCCCGGGTCAACGAGCTGCACTTCAAGAACGAGCGGGCCTTCTGGAACGACCTGATGGCCCACGAGACCCTCGATGACTTCTGGAAGGCCCGCAACCCCAGGCCCCACTACCGGAACATCAAGCCCGCCACCCTGGTCGTGGGCGGCTGGTACGACGCGGAAGACCTCTTCGGCGCCCTGGAGACCTACCGGGCCATCGAGGCCCAGAGCAACGGCAACAAGAACACGCTGGTGATGGGCCCCTGGACCCACGGGGGCTGGGCCCGCTCCGACGGCGACGCCCTCGGCCCCCTCTCGTTCCAGACCAGGACCTCCCTCTGGTACCGCGAGCACGTCGAGTTCCCCTTCTTCGAGCGCTACCTGCGGGATAAAAACCGAGGGAAAGAGCCGGTCCCGGAGGCCTGGATCTTCGGCACCGGCATCAACGAGTGGTACAGCTACGACCGCTGGCCCCCGCGCGAATCCCGGGAGGCACGGCTCTGGTTTCACCCCGGAGGCAAGCTGGCCGCGGCCCCTCCCCCCCCCTCGACCCCGGGCCACGACGCTTACCTCAGCGACCCGAACCGGCCGGTCCCTTACCAGAACCGCGTCGCACGGGAGCGCGGCAGCGAGTTCATCATCGAGGACCAGCGCTTCGCCTCCACGCGGCCCGACGTGCTCGTCTACCAGACCGGCCCCCTCGACGAGGATGTCACCCTCGCCGGCCCCCTCCGCGCCTCCCTCTGGGCCTCGACCACCGGCACCGACGCCGACTTCATCGTCAAGCTCATCGACGTCTTCCCCGAGACCTACCCGGCCCCGGACCCGAACCCACGCCAGCTCGTCATGGGCGGCTTCCAGCACCTGGTCCGCGCCGAGGTCTTTCGCGGCAAATTCCGCAACAGCTTCGAGCGCCCGGAGCCCTTCACCCCCGACGAACCGGTCGAGATCAAGTTCTCCCTCCCCGACGTCCACCACACCTTCCGCCCGGGCCACCGCATCCAGATCCAGGTCCAGAGCTCCTGGTTCCCCCTCGTCGACCGCAACCCCCAGCGGTTCCTCGACATCCGCGCCGCCAAGGCCGAGGATTTTCGCCCCGCGACTCACCGGATTTTCCATACACCCGACCGCCCCTCCTCCCTGGCGGTCACCCTCCTCAAGGGCGCCCTCCCGCCCCCCTGAGCCTCAGCCCCCGCGGCCCAGCAGCTCCCGCACAAACCGGGGCAGCTGGAAGGACGCCCGGTGCACCCCCGCGTCGTAGTAGCGCAGCCCCTCGCGGCGGCTGAACGCGTCCGCCCGCCCGTCGTCGAGGTCGGTGAGCGGGTGCAGGTCGCCCTTCGATGCAATATGGTGGCTCCATACGCCCGTGGGGTAAGAAGGGGCGTGGAAGAGGAGCACGTGGGCGCGGGGTTCGCCGAAGACCAGGCGCAGGGTCTGGTGGAGGGAGGCGAAGGTGTCCGCGTGAAAGAGGGGGGAGGCGCCCTGGGCGACCAGCAGGCCGCCGGGGCGCAGGGCCCGCTCGCAGGCTTCGAGGAAGCCCCTGGAGAAGAGGCGCTCGGCGGGCCCGGTCGGGTCGGCGCCGTCGACCAGGATCAGGTCGTAGGAGGCGGGGTCGGCGCCCTGCACGAAGGCCATGCCGTCGCCGATCCGCAGGTCGACGCGCGGGTCATCGAGGGAGGAGCCGAGGGAGGGCAGGTGGAGGCGAGAGGCGCGGACCACGACCTCGTCGATCTCGACGAGGGTGATACGGACGGAGGGGTAGCGAAGCAGCTCGCGGGCGGTGCCCCCGTCGCCGCCCCCGATCACCAGCACCCGCTGTGGGTCCGGGTGGAGCTGGAGGGCCGGGTGCACCATCATCTCGTGGTAGTGAAATTCATCGCGCTCGGTGCACATGAGCATCGAGTCGAGGGCGAGGAAGCGCCCGTGGCTGGCGCTCTCCAGGACGCGCACCAGCTGGAACGGCGAGCGCTCGCAGAACAGGGTCTTGCCGGTGATGCGCAGGGAGAAGGCCTGGTTGTCGTCGCGATCGGTGAACCACAGGTTGCGCTGGAGCCTGGGCTCGACGGGCTCGCGGTCGCGCCGCTGCTGCTCGAGGTCGGCGGGCTGCTCGGGGCGCGGCAGATCGCGGAGGGAGCCCCGGCGCATCTCGATGGAGGAGTGGCTGGTGGCGCCCAGCTCCTGGTGGAGATGGTGCACCGCGACCCATGGGTCGGTGGTATCGCCGCAGGTGAAGAGGTCGACGGCGGCGTAGCGGTACTCGGGCCAGGTGTGGATGGCGAGGTGGCTCTCCTGGATGACGACGACGCCGGAGGCGCCGAAGGGGGAAAAGTGGTGGAAGATGCTCTGGATCACGGTGGCGCCTGCCAGCCGCGCGGCGGCCAGCATGGCGGCCTCCAGCCGGCCCACGTCGTCGAGGATCTCGGCGGCGCAGCCATGAAATTCGACGAGGATGTGGCGACCGAGAGATTCTTGAAAGGTCATCGGATCCTGGGGGTTCTTCCCGGAGAGCAGACGCGTGTTCGAAACTCGGACAGGATCGAGGCGTAGAGGGCCCCCTGGAGCAGCGCGTCCTCGATGCCGGCATCGATGCTGGGGCTATCGTTGACCTCGATGGCCAGGACGCCCCTGGAGGTCTCCTTGAGATCCACCCCGTAAAGGCCATCTCCGATGACGGACGCGGCTTTCAGGGCAACCTGGAGGACGGCCTCGGGCACCTGCTCGAGGGCCACCGGTTCATCGGGCCCCTCTTCGAGGAGGGTGCCTCCGGGATCACGGCGGACCACCTGCCAGTGAGAGGAGGCCATGTAATAGCGAGAAGCAAAGAGGAGGGTGCCGCCGAAGAGGCCGATGCGCCAGTCGAAGGGGGTGGGGACAAACTCCTGGGCGACCACCGAGCCAGCGACCGCCGCGTAGCGGGTGAAGAGGGCGTGGAGCTCCCTCTCGGAGCGAGCCAGCGCGACGCCCCTGCTGCCGTAGCCATCGGGCAGCTTCAGCACGCAGGGCAGGCCGATCCGTTCGAGCACCTCGTCGATGGAGCTCGCCGGCAAGAGCAGCGTCGTCGGCGTGGGCACCTGGTGTGCATCGAAGAGGCGAGCCTGCGCGGCCTTGTCGCAGCAGAGCTCGATGCAGCGAGGGTGATCGTGGACGACGAGCCCCATGGCCTCGGCCTCCCGGGCGATGCGGTGCGCTCGGTTGCCGGGCGAGGTGGTCTCGCGAAGGAAGAGCGCATCGAGGGATCGGAGCTCGGATCGTTCGAGGGCGGCGCGGAGCTCGACCTCCACGCCAAGCCCGGGCGCTGCATCGAGGAAATGCCTGAGGGCCCCCGGATTGGAGGGCGGCTCGGGCTCCTCCGGGTTGATCAGGATGCCAATGCGCACAGGGCGTGCAGGGTCGCGATCTTGCCTGAGGAGCATTCTTGCGAGATGAAGTGCGGAAGCGTAAATACAACCAACGTGGCACCCTTGCGTCAAGGCACAGCACGAGGGCCTCTCGCTCGCCTTACCCACAGGGAAGCCGTGATGTTTGCGGAGCGGTGGGGGGCCGAGGGGCGTGTTCCTCCGGGGTACCGGGTCGCCGTGGCAGAGGAGACGGACCTGCGGGCGCTCCTGGCGCTGGCGCAAGGTTGCTTTGACTACAACACGCCCACGCTGCGGGAGCTACGCCACGGCGTCTCCCGGGGTCATACCGCCTTCTTCACGTTCCGCGAGCGATCCTCCGGGGAACTCGTCGGGTACACGTTGCTGGAGCTGAACGCCCGCACCCGGAGCGTGTACGCCAACACCACCTGCATCGCCCTTGCCCACCGGCGCCGCGGCCTCGGCCGGTGCGCCCTCGCGATGCGGAGAGCGCTGGCGAGCAGCCTCGGTTACCGGAGCATCCGTACCCACATCGACGTGGACAACGTGGCGAGCCTGAAGCTGGCCCAGGAAGGGGGGTACCTGATCCTGGCCACGTTGCCCGACTACTACGACAACGGTCACAGCTGCCACCTGCTTCGCTTGCAGCTCGACCTGCCCCCCGGGGAGCCCCGTGCAGCGCGTTGACGCCGGCGAGTACCTCGAGCGCATGGAGCGGGCGGGGCGCTTCTCCGCCGACGCGCCGGTGCCCGAGCACAACGTGCGGGTCTGGAGGCGCTACTGGAGCCTCCGGGGGCAGTGGCTGGGGGCACCTCCCCCCGAGCCCGTGCTGCTCTTCGAGGGGCTGCTCGGCTTCTCGCTGGACCCGCTGGATGCGGAGCGAGACGGGTGGAACTGGGCCTTGACCACGCCCATCGTGGACCCCTGCATCCCGATCACCGAGGAGGCCTTTGTCCGGGCGCTACCGCGGCTCCAGGAGGCCCTGGAGGGGGAAGACGTGACGGTGCTCACGGACACGTTCTGCCTGACGGACGGCTACCCCCGGGCGCCCGCGCCGCACCTGCTCGCGGTGCAAAGCCCGGTGGCCCAGCTCCGGGCGGATCAGGGCTCGTACCTGGCCACCCTGAGCCGTCGCCGCCGCCAGAACCAGCGCCGGCTCCTGCGCCGTTTCGGGGGTTCGGAGCACCGGCTCGAGCTGGGCCCCCGCCCCCTGTCCGACCACGAGCTGAGCGCCGCAGCGCGGAACCTGGAGGCGCGGTGGGGACAGGCAGACGCCCCTTACGCCCTGCTGCAGACCCTCTGGGCGCAGGCGGTTGCCCTGGAGATGCCGGAGCGAGCGCTCGTGGCCAGGCTCTACCTGCGAGATCGGCTGGTCTTTGTGCAGACGATGATCGTCCGCGGGACGCGGGTGCTGGCCCAGTCGATCTTCAAGGAAGAAGAGGCGGGGCTGGACGGCGTCGGACCCCACGTGGATCTCGCGGTGGCAGGGGCGCTCTGCGGGGGGCCCTCGCAGGTGTTCGACCCCAGCAGCCGCGCGACCTGGATCGAGAGCGGGGACATCTGGATCGCCAAGCGAGCGACGATCAACGCGGAGCAGATCAAGCCGCTGCTGGCGGTGGGGCCCCGGCTGCCCGCGACCGCGGCCAGTGCCCTCCGCGCAGGCCAGGTCGCTGGCCTGCGCGCGCAGGAACGAAGCGATCTCACCACCCTCCCATGAACCCTTCCCTGCCCTCCAGTCCAGGCATGACCGCGGCGCCAACAGCCCTCTGGGTCGAGCGCGCGAGCCCCTTTTTCCTGCTCTGCTTCCCCCCGAGCTCGGCGGCCGAGAAGGATCAGGACAAGATCCTGGGCCGCCTGGAGAAGACCCGCGAGGGGTTCTTCCGGCACCTGGAGCTGAAGGACACGCTCACCGAGCCGATGCGGGTCGAGCTCCCGGAGCATACGGAGCAAGAAGAAGAGGATCTGCTGTGGGAACAGGAGCCTGCCATCCGGGGGCCAGCGCTGATGCAGATCCGCGCCGCCTACCGCATGGACGCGCCGGCGAACGGCGTCGAGAGGATGCTGGTCAAGCGGCTCCTGTGCCTGGTGCTGGGGGAGCGAGCGGGGGCGGCGACGGCGCTGATCGACGGGGTGACAGGCCACCTGGATCGGGCCGAGAACCAGGGGCACCCCCCCCTCGCCTGGGAGCTGGAAGAAGCCCCCATGGAGCTGAAGGATGTGCTGGACGGGTTGAACAGGGACGAGCCGAGGGCGCTCTATTTTCGCTCTGCGACCTCGCTGGTCAGCTACCTGATCCTGCGCCGGGGGGTGGAGCCCTTCAGGCGCTTCCTCCTGAGCTTCGACCCGAGGAAGCCGGCGCAGGCGATCCGGGAGGTGTACGGGCAGGACATGGAGGCGCTGGCGCTGGGGTGGTCGACCGAGGTGGAGCGCGCGAAGACGGCGAGCACCGCGATGGGCGTGGGGGATTTTATCGGCATGATCGGCGGTCTCCTCCGGCCGTTCTGGCGCTCCTGCCTCGTGGTGCTCCTGGCGATGCTGCTGGATGTGGCCCTCACCAGCGCGATGCCCCTGAGCGTCAAGGCCCTGATCGACCATGCGATCACGCCGCGAGACGCCCGGATGATGACCCTGATCCTGGGGGTCCTGGCGGGGCTCGGGCTGGTGACCGCGCTCGTCGGTCTGGTCCGGGACTTCCTGTTCACCAGGCTCGTGGGACGGCTCCTGAATGACCTCCGCGTCAGCATGCTCGCCCGCGTCCAGGCGCTCTCGATGTCGTACTTCGCCCGGCACCCCACCGGCGATACGCTGTCCCGGTTCGGCGTGGACCTCGCGTCGGTCGAGAGCATCCTGACCAACGCGATGCCTTACTGCGTGAACGCCGCCCTCCACGTGCTGATCTCCGGGGCGCTGCTGTTCACGCTGGACCGGCGGCTGGCGCTGATGGCCCTGCTGCTCAGCCCGCTCGGGGCCATCGCCCCGCGCATCTTCGGGGGGCGCGCGGCGGCGGCGAGCTACGCGCGCAAGCAGCAGGAAGCCCAGGTCAACGCCTCCGTGCAGGAGACCCTGGCGGGGCAGCAGGTCATCAAGACCTTCCGCCTCGCGGGCCACCTGCAGGTCCGGTTCCAGGATCAGCTGCACGGGCTCGTAAACCATCACCGCCGTGAACGGTGCTTTTGGCAACCGCGTTCGACTTCGGTGTCCGAGACCTCGCGGTCTTCGGTTTCTGCTTCGCAGGCCGCCCTA
>JALOQB010000470.1 GCA_025453595.1 Polyangiaceae bacterium | reverse complement strand
ACAAGGCGACGCCGCTGCTGCTGTCGGGGCTCGGGTTCCAGGTGGCGCTGCGGGCGGGGTTGTTCAACATCGGCGTCGAGGGGCAGCTGCTGTTCGGGAGCTTCGCGGCGGGGGTGGTGGCGGCGGCGTTGCCGGCGGGGACACCGTGGGGGCTGGGGGCGCTGGTAGCGCTGGGGGCAGCGGCGCTGGCGGGAGGCGGGCTGGGGGCGCTGGCGGGGGGGATGAAGGTGCGGTTCGGCGCCCACGAGGTCATCGTGACGCTGCTGCTGAACCGGATCGTGGAGGCGCTGGTGCCGTTCTTCCTGCAGCACGGGGCGGGGGCGACGGGGTACCGGACCCGGGACGCGGTGGCGGGGGCGCTGCTGCCGCGGCTGGAGCGGCTGAGCGAGGCGTTCCAGGGGAGCGCCGCGAGCGTGGCGGCGCCGCTGGCGGTGGCGCTCTGCGCGGTCTTTCTGCGATGGCAGGGGCGCTCGGCGCTGGGCCGGGAGCTGCGGTGGGTAGGTCAGGGCGCCGAGGCCTGCGAGGCCCAGGGGATGCAGGTGGGGCGGCGGGTGCTCCAGGCGATGGCGCTCTCGGGGGCGGTGACCGGCCTGGGGGCCGGGGCCACGGTGCTGGGGTACAAGGGCTACTTCGAGCTGGGGCTGGGGGCCGGAGCAGGCTTCGGAGGCATCGCCGTGGCCATGCTGGGCCAGGGGAGCCTGGCGGGCTTGATGGGGGCCGCGCTGCTGCTGGGGACGCTGCAGCAGGCGGGCCTGGTGCTCAACGCGAGCCTGCCCCGGGAGGCCATGGACGTGCTGACCGCGGTGGTGATCGTGGCCGCGTCGGCGGGGAGGGGCCGGTGAGCGGGCGCATCGAGACGCTGCTGGCGGAGGCGATCCGTATGGCAGTTCCCTACATGGCCTGCGGCCTCGGGGCGGTGCTGACGGAGCGCGCGGGGGTGGTGAACATCGGGCTGGAGGGGGCGCTGGGGGTGAGCGGGCTGTGCGCGGCGGTGGGGGCGATCAGCACGGGGAGCGGGGTGGTGGGGCTGGGGGCTGGGGTCCTGGGCGGCGGGGCGTACTGCCTGCTGCACGGGGTGCTGGTGGTGAGGGCGCGGGTGGACGCGATGGTGAGCGGGATAGCGCTGACGATGGCGGCCTACGGGGGGGGCCGCGTGGCGCTGAGGCTGCTCTACGATAGCGCCTCGAATTCGCCGAGGGTGCCGGGGCTGGAGGGGCTGGATTCACGGTCCGCGCTGCTGCGCGTGGTGAGCGAGCCGGCGCTGCTGGGGTTCGCGGCGGGGGCGGTGGTGCTGGTGACGGTGCTGCTGCGGACGCGGCTGGGGCTCCGGCTGCGGGCCTGCGGGGACGACGAGGGGGCAGCGGCGGCCGCGGGGGTGGAGGTGGGGCGGACCAGGCTCTGGGCGTCGGCGCTCTCGGGGGCAGCCTGCGGGCTGGGCGGGGTCCACATGGTGTTCGACCAGCACCAGTTCGACGCGGGGATGACCGGAGGACGCGGTTTTCTGGCGCTGGCAGCGGCGATCCTGGGGCGTCATCGCCCTGGGGCGACGCTGGCGGCCTGCGCGGGTTTTGCGGGGCTGGAGGCCGCGCAGATCACGTTCCAGGATCAGCTCCGGCTGGCTCCCGAGCTGATCCGGGTGATGCCCTTCGTGGCGACCCTGGGGTTGCTGGCCTGGGCAGGCCGAGGAATGGCGCTGGCGCGGGGGAGGCTTTGGCGTTAGAACGGCGCACCCCCGTCATGTTCGAGCAATTCGGAATCAACGCTGGTTTCATCGAAGAACAATACCTGCGCTTCCTGGAGAACCCGCAGCACGTCGACCCCTCGTGGCGCGCGTACTTCGCGGCCCAGGGCCTGGGCTTGCCGGGCGGTGCGCCCGGCGCCGGCGAGCCCGCGGCGAGGGAGGTGACCGGCAACGGCACCCAGCTCCACGTGGCGACGGGGTCCGTGGCGGCCTACGCGCAGTCGCAGGTGTCGAGCCTGGTGAACCAGTACCGTGCCCGGGGGCACCTCTACGCGGACATCAACCCGCTCTGTGACCCCCCCTCCTCGCCAGAAGACCTGTCCCTCGGGCGCTTCGGCCTCACCGAGGCCGACCTCGATCGCCCCTTCTCGACCGGCGACCTCCTCGGGCAGCCGGCCACCCTGAAGCTGAGCGAGATCATCGCCCTCCTCGAAGAGACCTACTGCCGCAGCATCGGCGTCGAGTTCGTCGAGATCGAGGAGCACGAGCAGCGCCAGTGGCTCCAGCAGCGCATGGAGGCGTCGCGCAACCGGCTCACGCTCACCAAGCAAGAGCAGCTCCGGGTGCTGAAGATGCTGACCGACGCCGAGGCCCTCGAGCAGTTCATCCACCGCAGCTTCGTCGGTGCCAAGCGCTTCTCCCTCGAAGGGGCCGAGAGCCTGATCCCGATGCTCGACCTGCTGATCGAGGCGGCGGCCGAGCACGGCGCAGAAGAGCTGGTGCTTGGCATGGCCCACCGCGGCCGGCTCAACGTGCTCTGCAACATCATGGGCAAGAACGTGCGCGAGCTGTTCGCTGCCTTCGATGACAAGCACCCCGAGCTCCACATGGGCTCCGGCGATGTGAAGTACCACCACGGCTACTCCAGCGATCGGTCGACGGCGTCGGGCCGCACCATCCACCTCACCATGGCGGTGAACCCGAGCCACCTCGAGTTCGTCAACCCCGTGGTCGAGGGGCGCACCCGCGCCAAGCAAGACCGGCGCGGCGATCGGGCCCGCAAGCGCGTCATCCCCCTGCTCATCCACGGCGACGCCGCCTTCATGGGCCAGGGCATCGTGTCCGAGACCCTGAACCTCGCGGGCCTCGAGGGCTACTCCACCGGCGGCACCATCCACGTGGTGGTCAACAACCAGATCGGCTTCACCACCAACCCCGACGACTCCCGCTCCACCCGCTACGCGACCGACATCGCGCGCATGCTCAAGGTGCCCGTCTTCCACGTGAACGGTGAAGACCCGGAGGCCGTCGTGTGGGTGACCCGCCTCGCCGTCGACTTCCGCCAGCGCTTCGGCAAGGACGTCGTCATCGACATGTACTGCTACCGCAAGTGGGGCCACAACGAGGGCGACGAGCCTCGCTTCACCCAGCCGGTCATGTACGCCACCATCGACCGCCAGCCGTCGGTCCGCGAGGTCTACGTCAAGCGCCTCCTCGCCATGGGGCAGATCTCCGCCGAGCAGGCCGAGGAGCTCAAGCAGGCCAGCCAGCAGTCCCTCGCCCAGGCCCGCGCCGAGACCCAGCAGAAAGACTTCGCCAAGCTCCCCGACGCCATGGGCGGCCTCTGGAGCCCCTACACCGGCGGCGCCGACGGCGCCGTGCCAGACCCGGATACCTCCTTCCCCCGCGAGCAGCTCATCCAGCTCGCCCACACCATCACCTCCTTCCCCGAGGGCTTCGAGCCCCACCCCCGCGTCGGCGACATCATCCGCAACCGCCGCAAGGCCGTCGACGCCGGCTCCGGCCTCGACTGGGGTACCTGCGAGTCCCTCGCTTTCGCCACCCTCCTCGCATCCGGAACTTCCCTGCGCATCAGCGGCCAGGACAGCCGCCGTGGCACCTTCGCGCACCGCCACGCCGTGCTGCGTGACCACCGCAACGGCGCCACCGACACCCCGCTCCTGCGGACGATCACCGGCCAGGCGCGCTTCGAGGTCTACGACAGCGCCCTGTCCGAGCAGGGGGTCATGGGCTTTGACTACGGGTACAGCCTCGACAGCCCGGACGCCCTCGTCATCTGGGAGGCCCAGTTCGGCGACTTCGCCAACGGCGCCCAGGTGATCATCGATCAGTTCCTCGCGGCGGCCGAGGACAAGTGGCGCCGGCTCAGCGGCCTCGTTCTCTTGCTCCCTCACGGCTACGAGGGCCAGGGGCCCGAGCACTCCAGCGCCCGCCTCGAGCGCTTCCTGCAGCTCTGCGCCGAGGACAACATCCAGGTCTGCCAGCCCACCACCGGGGCCCAGATCTTCCACCTGCTGCGGCGCCAGGTCATCCGCCCCCTGCGCAAGCCCCTCGTGGTGATGACGCCCAAGAGCCTCCTCCGCGCGGCCGGCGCCACCTCCCCCCTCGGCGACCTCGTCCAGGGTCAGTTCCGGCGCGTCATCGCGGACGAGGTGAGCGACCCGAAGGCGGTGCGCCGCATCCTGCTCTGCTCCGGCAAGGTCTACTACGACCTCAAGGCGCGGCAGACCGAGCAGAAGGCCGAGGACGTGGCGCTC
>JALOQB010000469.1 GCA_025453595.1 Polyangiaceae bacterium | reverse complement strand
TGCAGGTGCGTTACCCGGGGTCCGGGGTCATTCATTTCTGGTCAGGCCGTGTCGAGGTGGGGGCGCCCCGGTTTGCGTACAACGTGGGCGACGACCTGTGTCCCGGGGTGGTGGCGACGCGGTCAACGATGGGTCTGGGAGACAGGAGCGACGCGAGCCCGAGCGTGCGGGTGAAGGTGCATGCGGGGGCGGCTCCCTGCACCGACGGGGCGCTGCGAATTGCCGTGGGCTCGACGCTGGAGGTGTGGACCGAGGACGACGCCCCCGGGTGCGAGGGCAAGGCGATCGCGGCGGCGAGCTACTACGATCACGCGGGGGTGGAGCAGGTGTACCTGTGGCAGACGATGATGCAGCCGCTGCCGGGGGTGGCCACCTCGCTGACGACGGAGGCCCCCGGGGAGAAGCTGCGGGTGCTGGGGGTGGTCGAGGGAACGCCGCTCCAGAACCCGAACCAGGTCTGCGGGGCCGAGGCGAGCACGCTGGTGCTGCAGACCACGCTGGACGGGGTGATCGCGGCGACCAAGATCGAGGTGGTGCCGGCGTCCCAGGGGATGGGGCACCTGGTGCTGGCCACCCATGGGGACGTCGACGAGCTGCGCGAGGTGGCCCCCGGGCCTCACCAGGCGGCGATGCTGGTCGGCTCGAACTTCACGGGGGACGTGACGACCGGCGGGTGCTGCGGGGACGGGATGATCGCCCTGATCCGGTCGTGGTGAAGGGGGCTCAGAATTTCCCGCAGGAGACGCTGCTGATGGAGCCCGTGTTGTTGGTCTCGTCGCACTCGATCACGGCCTTGAAGCCCTGGCTGGCGTCGTCCACGACGACGAAGAAATCGAGGAGCTGCTGGTCATCCGGCGGCGTGTAGGGGAGCTCGAGCAGCTCGGACTCGCCAGGGAGCAGCGCCTTGGTGGTGGAGGCCAGGAGGATCTGGGGACCGGAGGCGTCCTTGCCCAGGTGGAACGTCACCGCCACGCCCGCCGGCACCCCGAGCGCCCCCTTGTTCTTCACCCGGGCCCGCAGCAGCAACGAGGTCGGACACTGGACCGTGGCGACCTCGAAATCAACGGCCAGATCCGGCGCATTGCTGACGCCGTTGCCCTGGAAGGACACGCGATAATTGTTGTACCCCTGGGGGCCCCAGCTCGCTGGCTCCGGCTTGGGCAGGCTGCCGTCCGACTTGACGTTGGTGATGTGGTAGGCCTGCTGGTTCCATACGCGGCGCGTGGGCATCCAGGCCCGGTCCGGGTCGCTGTAGACAAAGACCCCGTGGCGCAGCTCGGAGGGGGGGTACGGGCAGTAGCTGGGGTTCTTGACGTGATACGAGTCATTGGCGGTGAAGATCAGATCGGCGCTGCCGTCCCGATCCACGTCCGCCACCGAGACAAATTCGCTCCAGGTGTTGTGGGGCGCCGGGATATCGAGCAGGCGCTCGCCGGTGCTCCCGTCGAGGATCACGATGAAGCAATCGTCGTGGACCACCACCTCGACCTTGCCGTCGCCGTTGAAGTCAAAGGCGGTGTTGGCGAAGAAGCCAGAGCAGATCTGGAGCTTCGAGGTCCACTTCACCGACAGGCCCTGGACCGGGTCAAACTCGAGCACCTTGAAGTCGCACGGCTTGTCCTGGTGGACCCCGATCTCGGGCACACCGTCGCCATCAAAATCAGCGATCACGGGCGGACCGGCGTTCTTGCCCCCCAGCCCCAGCTCGGCCCGGAGCGCCCCGGTCGCCCCATCGATCACCCGGACGACGCTGTTGAAGCCGCTCGCCACCAGCTCGGGCTTGCCGTCGCCGTCCAGGTCCGCCACCGCCGGGCGCCCGTCCGAGTAAGCGGCGCTGGACCAGAGCTCGGAGCCGTCCTTGCGGAAGGCCGCGTTGCCCACCAGCAGCTCCTGCTGACCGTCGCCGTCGACATCCGCGAAGATGCTGCTGACGCCGTAGGGGCTCGCGGCGTCGTTGTACCCGACCCCGCCGCGGGTGTTCCTGCTGCCCCCGGAGACCACGACGCCCTTGGCATCGAACACGGTCCCGCCCGCGGCGATCTCGGCCTTCCCGTCCGCATCCATGTCGGCGATGGCGATCGAGGAGTGGGCGACCACCGAGGCGTACACGCTCCCGTCCCCGTTCGTGGAGCGCCACCGGAGCGACCCGTCGGCGTTGAAGGCGATCAGCTCGCCGGCCACCGAACGCGCCACGATCGCCAGCTTGCCGTCGCCCTCCAGATCCGCCACCGCCATGGCCGTGCTGCAGTCCACGTTGCCCGCGGCGGTGTACGCCTCGACGCCTGCACCCCACTTCTCCTTGCCGGTCTTCCCGTCCAGCACCCGCACGTACCCTTGCGTCTCCTCCGACTCGGAGGGAGGCGAATTCTTCGTGCTGGTGATGATGTCCGGGGTCCCATCCCGATCCAGATCCACGACCAGCGGCGCGGACACCCCCTGGTTGTACGAGGGCAACACGGTGGGCTCGGAGAAGGCCCAGACCAGCTCCGGCGCGAGAGGCTTGGGCGCCGGCAGCACCGTGCACGACTGGCTCCCCGGGAACTGCGGCAGGCACCGCCCCAGCGTCGGCTCGCAGAACTCGCTGACCTCGCAGTCGATCGAGTCCACGCAGTCTCCGCCGGGCTTGGCGCAGCTGTCCGCCACGCAGACCTCCCCTTGCGCACAGCACAGGTCGCCCCCCGGTCCGCACCGCACCCCCGAGCCGCACACCGCCTTGCAGCCTCCCTCCACGCACTCGCTCCCCTGCGCGCAGCAATCCCCCTGCGCCCCGCACAGGATCCCCGAGGCGCACCCGCCCCCGGCCCCCGCCTGTCCGGAACTTCCGGATGTTCCGCCCCCTCCCCCCTGCCCTCCGCTGCCTCCGTCTCCGCCCACGCCCGCGGCCCCCCCGGCGCCCCCGACCCCACCGGCCCCGGCCCCCGCTCCACCGCCTGCCCCGCTCGTCCCACCGCCCCCGGCCGCGCCCCCTCCCCCCGTCCCGCTGGTGCCCCCGGATCCGCTCATGCCCCCGGATCCACCGACCCCGGCCCCTGCCTGTCCGGAACTTCCGGATACTCCGCTGCCCCCGGCACCGGCGCCTCCAGCGGCAGGCGTCGGCTCGGAGGAGGCCTCGCTGCCGCACCCCACGGCGAGCAGCAAGACCCAGGACCAGGGACGAAGAAACGAGGAGGATCGGCTCATGGAACCTCGCATGGTAACCGTGGACCGTGGGCCAGGGGGAAGAGACTGCAGCGGGTCTCTCGCCTTCCCGCGGGGGCTGGTTCAGGCTGTGACCCATGAGTGAACTGGTCCCCTGCCCCCGGTGCCGTCGCCACGTGCGCGCCTCCGAACGATCCTGCCCCTTCTGCGCCGCGCGTCCTGCCCTCGCCGGGGCCTTGGCCCTGGGCCTGCTGGGCGTGGCCTGTGGCCCTTCGCCCGCGGCGGAGCCGCCCCCGGCGCCGACCCAGCCTGCCCCCCCAACCCCGGCGCCGACCCAGATCGCCACCTCCCCTTCTCCTCGCCCCACCCCACCTTCCCCTCCCACGGCCCCTTCCCCTCCCACCGCACCGGCCCCGCCCACGGCCCCGCCGCCGGCCACCACCGGGGAACCCAGGCCCATGGCCCCCCTGTACGGGATGCCTCCCGTCCCTGCGCCCACCACCTCGAGCGCTCCTCACCCGGGGGTTCCTGTCGCGGCGTACGGGATGCCCCCGCGGGAGGATAACCCACGTCAACCCTCGCCCAAGAAGCCCTGAACCAGCGATGGACGAGGCCGAACTTCCCCTCGATTTCGCCCTCACGGACGAGGAGCGCGCCCTGCTCACGGCCCCCACCTTGCCCGAGCTGGTCCGGTCATGGCAGCACGTCGCCAGGGCTGGTCTGGAGGTACTATCCAGCGGGGAAGGCCCCGAGGCTCGCGAGCGCCTGATCCACGCCCTCGCCGCCGGTGCCTCGCTGCAACGCGCCACGATACCGAGGGAAGTGGCCGCCGCCGCGGCCCTCATCTGCGCCCAGGTGGCCTCCTCTCGCGAGGAGGATGACTGGCATGCATGGGCCTGCGATCTGGCTTGCTGGGCCTGGGTTGCGGCTTGAGGCGTTCTTTGAGCGATGGGGCTGCTTTAGGGAAACGGTGGGCTTGCGCAGCCCACCCCCGCGCCCGGGTAAGGGAGGGGGCTGCGCCCCGTCTGCTTTGTGGAAACGGTGGGCTTGCGCAGCCCACGCCCGCGGCAAGGGGGCCGATGGGGCTGCGCCCCGCGCGGCCCCCTTG
>JALOQB010000468.1 GCA_025453595.1 Polyangiaceae bacterium | reverse complement strand
CAGCGATCGACGATCACATGATGAGGCAGCTGCTCCACCGAACTCTCGTCCCCGTTGCCCAGCGTCAGCAGGTTGAACGCCTTGATCCCCGGCTGTGGCGCGATCTCCAGGCCGATCAGCCTCCAGTGGTGGGCCCCCGGTGCAGCGGCCAGCGCCGAGGCCCCGTTCGGCGTGACCAGGCGCGGCATCGACGGGGCGTTGGAAGGACTCACCCGGGACCCCTCCGGCGGCAGCGCCCCGATGGCCTCCGTCCGCACCGTGATCCAGCCCTCCCCCTCCTTCTTGGGGAGGGTGAAATTCCCCGTGAACACCGCCCCCGCCGCCAGCTCCACCACATCCCCCGGCTTCGCCTGCTCCAGCGCCCCCTGCAGATCCCCCCCCGACCCGACCTTGATCACCGCCCCCGTCGGCGCCACCAGCGTCGTGTCCACCACGGCAACAGGGCTGTCCGGGCACGTCGTCGGGGTAACCCCTCCCCCGGCCCCTGCCTGTCCGGAACTTCCGGATACACCCCCCTGGCCGCCGCCCGCCATGCCCGCCGACCCGGCTTGCCCCGACCCGGCTTGCCCCCCTCCGGCCATGCCCCCCTGCCCCACGCCGCCTGCACCCGCGCCGCCCGCGCCGCCCGCACCGCCCGCGCCGGCCCCCCCCTGCCCCGCGCCAGACTGCCCGCTGCCACCCCCCCCGGAGCTTCCGGACTTCCCCCCCTGCGCCGAGCCCGCCTGCCCGGAGGACCCGCCCCCACCAGCAGGAGCGCTACCGGTATCGTCCCCCCCGCAAGCGAGAAAAGCCAGAGAGCCGCAGAGCACAAGAATTGTAGACCTGAACATCGAGGAAATTTACTACGATATACTGGCCAGAAAAAGCCACACGGAGCGACCTTTTCCATCCCGCGCTTTGCGCCATTTCTGCTTGAACCATCGCTCATCGTCGCGTTATCCAGACATCCTGCGGAGGTGCTTGCCACCCTCCCTCTTCTGGAGCCAATCACCCCCTGCTCACGAGGCAATGCCCATGATCCTCTCCCGTCCCGCTGGCTTGACCGAGCTTCGCCTGGTCGTGCAGTCAGGGTGGCGCCCTTGAGCCTGCGGCGTCGCATGGTGCTGGTGGTGACGGTGGTCACCACGGTCGCGCTGGGAGGTACCTTCGCCGGTGTCTCTTACACCTTCAACCAGCAGCAGCAGCGGCAGCTCGACGAGGAGCTGCTCCAGATCGCCCGCGACGAGGCCCGGGAGGCCCCCACGCTGCTCTTCTCCTTCACCGACGGACCGGGCCCCGCGGCCAACGACGTCGGGCCCCTGACCAAGCACGGCGTCATCTTTGACGAACAGGGGCAGGTGCTGGCGGCGACGCCCCCCTTTGACCAGGCCCCACCCCCCCGCTCCCGGTTCCCCTCCCAGCACCGCGTCTGCTTCGATTTCTCCTGGCAAAAACTCCACCTGCGCGGTGTCCTCGTCCCCATCCCGGGGTTCCCTGGCCGCGAGCTCCTCCTCGCCGCCTCCCGGGAGGATCTGGACGGCGATGAACACTTTCTCAACCGCGCCATGCAGGTCGCCTTCCTGGCCGCGCTGATCTGGGTCGTCGCCGTGGCCCACTGGGCAAGCGGGCGCCTCACGCGCGAGCACGAGCGCATCGCCAGGGTCGCCCGCGAAGTCGCTCGCGGGGGCCTCTCCGCCCGCGTCGCCACCTCATCGAAGGACCAGGAAATCGTCCAGCTTGGTCACGACATCGACGAGATGATCGATCGACTCGAGCAGCTCCTCGCCGCCAGGGATCGCCTCGTCATGCATGCCGCCCACGAGCTCCGCTCCCCCCTCACCAAGCTCTACGGAGAGCTCCAGCTCGCCCTCCGCAAGGAGCGCGATGCCGCCAGCTACCGGCAGGCCATCGAGCGGACTCTCCCCGCGGCCCGTCGCCTCTCCCTCCTCGTCGACGACCTGCTGCTGCTGGCCAGGTTGCGCGGGGAGCAGCCCGAGCTCGAGCAGATCAACCTCGCCAGCTGCGTGGCCGAGGCCGTCGCCCTCGTCCAGGAAGAGGCCCTCGCCAGGGGCGTCTCGCTGGATATCCAGGTGCGCGATCTCCTCCTTCCTGGCAGGGCCCGCGACCTGGCCCGCCTCCTGCGGAACCTCATCGAGAACGCGATCGCCCACGCCCCCGAGGGCTCCACGGTGCAGGTACAGCTCGAGACCTCCGGGCCCTGGGTCGACGTCATCGACCAGGGGCCCGGCGTCGCTCCCGGCGAGGAAGAGCGCATCTTCGAGCCCTTCTTTCGCAGCCGCGCCGGCAGCGTCAGCCCCGACCGCGGCTCGGGCCTGGGCCTCGGCATCGCCCGCGACATCGCGCGTTCTCTCGGCGGCGATGTCGCGCTCCAACCTCCCCGGCAGGGCGAAGGCGCTCGCTTCCGCCTCCTCCTGCGCGCCCCCCACGCTGACCCGCCCGCGCCCGGGCTGCTATAACCCCCCCATGCGCATCGTCGTCACCGGAGCCAACCGGGGCCTCGGCCTCGAATTTGTCCGCCGCTACCACCAGCTCGGCCACCACGTCGAGGCCATCGCTCGCGAGCCCAACAAGTCCCCCGAGCTCCTCGCCCTCGCCGCCGCTGCCCCGGGCAAGATCCGACTTCACGCCTGCGACGTCGCCCGCGACATCGAGGCCCGCGCTCTCCCCGTCACCCTCGGCGATGTGGCCGTCGATATCCTCATCAACAACGCCGGCGTCATGGGACAAATGCTCCCCCTCGATCAGCTCGACCACGAGGACATGCTCCGCACCTTCAACGTCAACGCCCTCGGCCCCCTCCGCATCTCCGCCGCCCTCCTCCCTCACCTCCGCCGCTCCACCACCCGCAAGATCGTCCACATCTCCAGCGGCATGGGCTCCATCTCCGATAACACCAGCGGCGGAGCCTACGGCTACCGCATGTCCAAGGCCGCCCTCAACATGGCCTGCCGCTCCATGGCCGTCGATCTCCGCCCAGAAAACTTCAAGATCGTCGTCATCAACCCGGGGTGGGTCAAGACCGACATGGGCGGCCCCAACGCCCCCGAGAGCGTCGAGAACTCGGTGCGCTTCATGATGGATCGCATCGAGCAGCTCACCCCCGAGCAATCCGGAACCTTCCTCCACTACCGCGGCCACACCTGGGGCTGGTGACCGACCTCCGGGCAGAAGCAATTGGCCCTGGGGCCAGCGACGGCGCTAGGCTGCCGCGCCGTGGCTCCCCTGCCCTGCCGCTGCGCCGCCCTCCTCGCCTTCCTGGCGATGACCCTGCGGGGAGCCCCTTGCCGCGCCGATGATCGCAGCGTCGATCAGGCCGCCATCACCTACGAGACGGGTCGCTACGACGAGTGCGTCCAGCGCTTCCAGGCCATCCTCCTGCCCGACGCCCCCACCGGGCCAACCACCCAGGAAGGCCGCAGCCGCGCCCGCATGTACCTCGCCGCCTGCCAGATGACCCTCAAGCGCTCGTCCGAGGCCGACACCCAGTTCGAGCAGCTGATCCGCGAGAACTACCGCTACTCCCCCGACCGCGCCTCCTTCTCTCCCCCCATCCTCGGGCGCTTCCTCGATATCCGCGAACGCCTCCGCGACGAGATCGAGGCCAAGGTGAAGGCCGACCAGGAAAAAGAAGCAGAGCTGCGCCGTCTCCAGGAAGAGCGAGAGCGCCAGGAGCGCGAGCGCCAGAGGGCCATCGAACGCATGGCCCGCGAGCAGCTCATCACCCAGCGCAACTCCCGCGCCGTCGCCCTCATCCCCTTCGGCGTCGGCCAGTTCCAGAACCGCCAGCGGCCCCTCGGCTGGGCCCTCCTCGGCGCCCAGGCCACCTTCGCCGCCGCCTCCGTGGTGTCCTATTTTCTCAAGGAAAACATCGAGCGCCAGTTCAACGCATCCGTCGATGAGCGCGAGGCCCGCCGCCTCCGTGACCTCGCTCTCCAGGCAAACTACGTCTCCTTTGGCGCCTTCGTCGTCACCATGCTCGGCGGTATCGCCCACGCTCAGATCACGTTTGTGCCCGAATTCCGCGAAATTCGCGAGCGCCCTCTCCCTGCCCCCGTGCCCCCCCTCGCTCCCCAGTTCACCGGAGGTACCCTCCTCTGGCAAGGGCACTGGTTACACTTCGGGGCCCATGCCCGCGGCAAGGGGTTGGTGGGGCTGCACCCCGGGCGCTTCGCGGAAACGGTGGGCTGCCCGCCCACACCCGGGCAAGGGGGCCGATGGGGCTGGCCTTGGAAACGGTGGGCTGCCCGCCCACACCCGGGCAAGGGGGCCGA
>JALOQB010000467.1 GCA_025453595.1 Polyangiaceae bacterium | reverse complement strand
TGAGCTACGAGCTGATGCACACGGCCTACCACCTGCCGGAAGAGCACCCGCTGAGCCGGAGCGAGCTGCTGCGGTGGCTGCGCCGGCACCACGCGAAGCACCACGACCCGCGTCGCATGAGCGCCTGGAATTTCAACGTGACGCTGCCGCTCTTTGACTGGCTGATGGGGACGCTGGCCCCTGCCGGGGTCGAACCTACGCAGCCGGCGGGGTATCAAACCAGCGCTTCACCTCCGGCTTGAGCCAGTAGATGAGCAGGGGCAGGTTGACGACCCAGCTGAGGCAGCTCGACAGCAGCCCCAGCCCCAGGATGACGATGCCGACGACATGCATCCAGGGGCGGCGGGGCGAGAGCACGCCGATGAGGTGAGAGAAGAGGCCGAGGGAGCTGGCGGCGAAGAACACGAGGGTGAGGCCGACGCCATCCGGGTCCGCGCGCTGCTTGATGATCCCGACGACGGTGAACAGCGCGATCCCCAGGCTGGAGAGGGAGACCAGCCCGGAGTAGATGCGAAAGTACAGCACCACGGCGGGTTCACCCTCGTCCTGGGGGGTGTAGCCCGGGGGCAGCGCGGCGCTCAAGATCCGGGGCGGGGTTGGCTCCTGGGTCATTCTTCCGGCCAGTCGATCTCGCTCTCGCCCATCGTCCGGTACTTGCTGTCGATGTGCTTGATCAGGTCGAGGAACCAGCTCTCCTGCTTGCCCCCCTTGGCCTTGGGGCTGTCGGCGTAGAACGTCCCGCGGATGCACTCGGGGGACCCGTCGGGCCCCAGGCGGCACCGGCCATCCACGTACACCATGATGGCCTTGCTGAGCCGGGTCGCCGAGCTGTCCAGCCCCTGGTTCATCCACGAGCCCAGGAACACGATCGCCGCGCTGAGATCCTCCGGCGACTGGCCGTAGCCGTGGAGCATGTAGATCACCGGGTAGCGCTCGTTCTGCTGCTCCCGGTGCGCGTAGCCCGGCGGCAGGTTGATCGACACCGGACCCTCGCGGCCCCGGCTGTCCTTGAAGGTGAAGCTGCAGGCCCCCTTGACCTCGCAGTCCGAGGCCCCCGGCGCCGGGTCGTTGATCGCCTTGTCCACCAGCGTCCGGGGCGCGTCCGGCCACCGCTGCCCGATGTAATAGATGGCGCTCTGGAGCCGCGCCGTCAGCTCCAGCACCGTCCCCACGTGCTGCCCGGCCCCCTCGTTCAGGTCGCTCTTCGTCGGGTCGATGGCCCCGTAGCGCATCAGCACCGAGCCCGGCAGGTGATCCCAGTACATCACCTCGGGCGAGAACACGTTGGGCTTGTCCGGGTTCTGGCCGGGCAGGGTGGGGGCCCGGGAGAAGTAGGTGGTGGTGCGGCCACGCGCGCCGTAGGTCCCCAGCAGGTGTTGCCCGGCCACCGCGCAGTTGAACAGATCTCGGTAGCCGCCGTCGATCCACAGATCCAGCCGCTTCAGCGCCGCGTCGTCCATCGGCCCCGACGGCGGCGTGTTCCACCCGCGGATCGCCGAGTGCGCGTCCTGATCCCAGAAGTTCTGGAGCCCACGCGCCACGCTGAATTTCCCGTCGCCCTCCCCCGTGTCGTAGGGGCTGTCCTTGGTGTTCGCCACCCCGTCCAGACCCACGTCCTCGTACGGCTCCCCCTGCTGGTAGCGCCCGTCCCCCTCCGTCCCCGTCGGGTTGTACTGCGGATCGTAATCATCCCCGGCAGGGTCTTCGTTGACCCCTGGCTGGTAGCCAGCTTCCTGGGCGGACGGGAGGCCGTCCTCGCCGGTGTCGCTCCAGGGTTCGTGGCCTTGCACGATGATGGGTTCATCGGCGTCGCGCTTGCCGTTGCCGTTGTAGTCCACCGCCAGCGCCAGATCGAGGGGCGCCGTGCCCTGGCCGTTCCACTGGTTCGAGTAGGGCGACTTGCTCTTGTCCTGGGGGCCCCCGTCGCAGAACGTGATGACGGGCCACTTGCCCTTCGGGTTGTAGCGGCCATCGTAGAACTTCTCGAGGACCTGGGTGTACTTGCATCGGGAGGCGCCGCACTTGTTCTCCAGCTCCTTGAGCTGGGCGGCGTTGGGCTCCTCCCCGGAGGGCTCGACCGCCACGGTGCAGTCGCCCTCGGCCAGATCCCCGCGGATGGCCGGGTGCTTGGGGTCCACGCCCGGCGGCAGCTGCTCCCCGTCGGGGAACTTGTTCTCCCCGTTTGGATTTCCATACATCAGGGCGAGGTCGCGGAAGATCTGCGTGTAGTCGGCCCGGGCGAAGGAGCCGCCGTTGCCCTCCCGCGGGTACTCGTACCACCACTCGTTGAAGCTGGAGGGGTGCTCGTAGGGCCACCGGGGGGCCGCCATCGGGGGGAACCCTTCGGGCGGGGTCTCCCCGTCGTTCGGGAAGAAGCCGGCGACGTGGTTCTTCTCGATGTGGTCGAGCATGTACGTCCAGTCCACGGGGCCGCCGAGGGGGGCGATGACGTCGAACATCTTGTGGTGGCGCGAGCCAAACATCGCCGTCCCGCTGCCGCCCATGGACACCCCGATGAGCGCGCGGTGCGAGAGGCGTCGCTTGAAGGTGCGGGTCCCCGCGTCCGGCGCCACCACCGCCTGGTAGGTGCCCAGCCGCGGCGCCAGGAAGTGCAGCGTCCAGCCCCCGCCCTCCGCCGCCTCGACCCGCATGTCCGTCACCGGCACCAGCCGCGGCTTCTTGAAGGCCGGGCCCGAGTAGGCCACCCGCACGTGGCGCAGCCGGGCCTTCTCCGGCAGCATCGCCGGGTTGATCGGGATCGCCATCGGCAACTCCCGCTGGAACCGCTGGGCCTCGGGCCCGAAGGTGATGGCAGGCCCCAGCGCGTTGAACCCGGCGGGAGCGATGTCCGCGGCGCAGGCCACGGACCCGTCGAAGGCCTGGACCGGCCAGATCGTGGGCGACGCCACCAGCGTGCCCTCCACCTCGGTCTGCATCGGCTGGTCGGCCCGGGCCTGGAGCCCCAGGAACGCCCCGCGCACCGAGGCGTCGCCCCCGACCTTGCCGCCCGGGGTCACCTTCCCGGTCACCTTCCCGCTGCAAGACCCGGCCACCGGCTCGAGCACCTCGACGGGGACCGCGACCGTCGCCTCTTTCTCGTCGAAGGTGAAGCGCGCCTCCAGCGTCGTCGCGCCGGGTTTCACCCCCTGCACCTCGACCTCGATGGTCGAGTTCCGCAGGTCGATCTGCGCGGTCGCCTCGGCGCTGCTGGCGGTGCCCGGCGCGGCCCCTCCGATCTTGCCGATCTGCGCCGTCCCGCCGTCGAGGAGCTTGAGCGACAGCGGCACCTGGCTGCAGAGATCCGGGATCGTCAGCAGCCTGATGCTGCGCCGCTCGCCTGGGGCCACAAAAACCCGCCCTTCCGACGCGACGATCTTGGGCCGGGTGCTCTCGTTGGCGCAGATCTCCCCGGGGTTGAGCTTCGGGAGCTCCGAGCCGGCGGCCCCTCCGCCGCCCCCCACGCCCCCCGCGCCTCCGGCGCTCGTGGCGGGTTTCTCTTCATCGCTGCAGGCAACAGGGAGCGCCGCGAGAGAGCCAAGCAGCGCCAGCGGCAGGGCGCGCAGGAACAGGAAGGTGCGCATGGTCGCCTATCATACGCCCTCTGGGCGCCGACGGACGGCCTCCGCGTCATTTTTGCGTCGCCTCCCCCCGGACGGCGACGGGGGCCCTCAGACGGCCACGCCGGCGGCCCTCTTCGCCTCGACGATCTGGTCGTACTCGCGGCTGAACAGGCTGAGCTGATCGGTCACGATGGTCAGGTTGTTGGCGTTCATCTCGCCGGCGTTCATCCGGTTGAGGTCCCGCATCTGGCGGTAGATCTCGAAGAGCCGGTCGCAGATCGACGACAGCAGGTTGTGGTCGACGGTGGTGCGGTTCTTCCCGGCGAAGTTGTTGCGGTACTCGGCGAAGAGCTGGTTCGCCGCGTCCCCGAGGGCGCCGGCGATGTCCTCCGGCTTGTTCTGCTCCTTCGTCTTGCGGATCTCCGCCAGCTCGTTCCGGTACATCTGCAGGTTCTGGTCGACGATGTCGATGTTGCCCTGGTTGAAGTCCGGCGCGTACCCGCTCTGCTGCACCGTCTTCATCAGCCCCTGGATGCGCTCCAGGCCCTTGATCATCCGCTGCAGCAGCTGGGGCCGCCGGGTCACCCGGTTCTGGCCCGCGAAGTGGAGGCGGTACAGCTCGAACTGGTTGTTCGCCAGGGTCGCGCAGCGCTCGGCCCGCGCCTCCGGCGAGCCCTTGGCCTGGGCGTCCCGGATCTGCGTCAGCTCGCCCTTG
>JALOQB010000466.1 GCA_025453595.1 Polyangiaceae bacterium | reverse complement strand
TCGACAGCGACCAGCGGCGCAGCGTCGTGCCGTCCCGGTCCTGCTGCACCAGGTCCAGGTTTCGCTTGTAGTACGGGTCGACGAGGCCCAGGCCGCTCGAGGTCACGGCCACGTCTTGGAGCCAGTCGAAGAGGTCTCGGTCCTGGGTGGCGCCGCGCTCCAGGGTGATGTCGGCGAAGGACAGGCGGCCGGGGCTCTTGTTCGGGATCAGCGAGCCGCCCTCGAAGTACTCGACCTTGGCCACCTCGACCGATAGCTCTGAGCACTTCTGGAAGCCGGCGTGCGCCACATCGTCGATCTCGATGATGAACTTCCACTTCTTGTGGAACGACCGGGGGTTGCCGATGACAGGCATGGAGGGCTCCTTCAGCTCTGGGCCAGCTCGGCTTCGAGGGCGCGGGTGTCCTGGGAGATGCTGAGCACGATGAACTCGGCAGGCTTGTTGGTGGCCAGGCCGATGCGGGCCAGCAGCTTGCCGGCGAAGATGACGGCGGGGGTGTTGAGCAGGTCCGAGACGTCGACGAAGAAGGCCTTGACCGGGTCTCGGCTGCGGAAGGCGCCATTGTTCATCTGCGCCAGCAGAAAGCCGGTGATGGTGCGGCGCACGGTGGCGCGCAGACCCTCGGTGTTGTTCTTGTGGCGGGCGAACTGCAGGCCCTGCTTGAGCGAGCGCTCGATGAAGATGACGCCGCGGCGCTCGGCCACGAAGGGGAAGTTGCCGTCACCCTTCAGCGTGCGCGAACCGTCGATGAAGCGCGGCAGGCCCGGGCCCGTGGTGAGCGGGTTGATGCGCTTGGGATAGACGAGGTCGCGCTTCTTCTCCTCGAGGACCTCGTCGGTCTCGAAGCCCAGCACGCCGAACATCCGGCCAGCTTCGATGCCGGCGGGGGGGTCGTAGACCCCACCAGGACGAGCGGCGTCGGTGCGAGCGAAGACGCCGGCCAGGATGCCCGAGGGAGGCACCACAAGGGTGTCGCTGGAGCCGAAGACGCTGCGGGCGGGGTTGAGGACCTTCACGCGGGGCCAGTAGAGGGCTCCGAACTCGGACAGACCCAGCAGCGCGGCGGTGGCCTCGGCGTAGGTGACGATGTCGGTAGCGGAGGCTCCGGCGGGCGGGTCGAGGAGGGCGAACATCGTGCCCTCGCGCACGACCTCGGCGTACTGGAGCATGCCGTTGTGGACCGCGGGGGTGGCGCGTCCGGGGACGAGGAGCAGGGAGATGTCCTGGATGCGGTCGATGGCGCGCAGGCCCGTGCGTCCGGCCTCGGAGCCGAGGAAGTCGGCGTCGGTGAGGCCCACGAGGCCATCGTTGCCCCCGGCGAGGGCCACGGTCTGCGGCGGAGGGATAGGCGCTCCCGGGAGCAGCTGGTCGGTCACGCGCACCAGCAGCGAGCCGGTGCGCGTGTCGTTGACGACGCGCTCGACGTGGCGCTCGGTACCGGGCGTCATGCGCAGGTTGGGAAAGCGCTCTCGGAAGAGGCCTCCTTCGAGCACGACGAGGTCGAAGACTCCGGGCTCGCCGGAGATGGGGGCGCGGGCCTCGACCTCGAGGCGGTTGCCGTAGGCGCCAGGGTCCTTGCCCTCGACGCGCAGGGCGTTGGCGGCGCCGGAGGCGGCTCCGGTGTGCAGGTCTTGGTCGAGGCCGAAGGCAGGCGAGGTCCCCAGGCGCACCTGGAGGGTGACCGCGACGCCGGTGGCCACCGTGCGCAGCGAGAGCGCTCCTGCCGGGGTGGCCGATGGCACTGCCCCTGCGAGGCCCGCGGCGAGCGCGAGGAGCTCGGCGATCGAGGTGGCCCGCACCGAGGCCACGTTGCCGGTCCCCACGGCAGGGGCTCCGGGGAAGCCCAGCGCAGCCGCCGCGGTGCCTCCCAGAACCTCGACCTTGCTGGCCGTGCCCTGGGTGTCGCTCGTCAGCCGCACCAGGCCGCTCTCCGCGGTGGCCTTGGCACCGAGGATCTGCTTGTTGAACACCGCGGCCAGCTCCTTATCGGTCGCCGCAGCGATGTTGGCGAAGTCGAGGGCGACGAAGGCCACCTGCTGGGTGAAGCTGCCGTCGAAGCGAACCAGCAGCGTCTGCCCGTCCGCCAGCGCGTAGGGCCCCGGGGCGCCGGTCTGGAGCCACGCCGCGGTGGCCTGGACGACGGCCTCCTGGTCGGGGCCTCCGCTGACCGAGACCACCAGCTTCGCCCCGGGCTCCAGGACGAAGGGGCCGGGTAGGCTGCCGGTGACGACGGCCGGGGTGGGGCCTCCGCCTGCGGTCAGGAAGCCCGATGCGCGCAGGGCGGTGGCCGTGTTCTTGTCGGCCACGTCTGTGTGGTGGACAACGCGCACGCACCACAGCTGGCCGCCCCCGTTCTCGAAAAAGCCCATGGCCGCCAGGGGCAGGTCGGCGTTGGGGGTGAAGCCGCCGAAGCGGGCGCGGAACTCCTCGAAGGACGAGCAGAGCACGGGCTCACTGAGCGGTCCGCGCTCGGCGATGCCGACGGCAGCCGCGATGGAAGTCGGCACGGAGGGGATGCCCCGGACGCGGGGCTCCTCTTCCACCACCACGACCTTGGACGAGAGCAGGTCACCGGCCATCGGTCTTCTCCTGGACGAGCTGAATTTCTCCGGCGCGAAGGGCGTTCATCACCGCGGGAAGGCGCAGGACGGCATCGGGGGCCTCGGCGATGTCTCCCGCCGGAAGGGTGAGCGACGTTGGAAGGCGCCGGCCATCCTTGCGCAGGTCGCAGGTGCAGCGACCGAGGGCAGCGCAGTGGTGCTCGTGCAGCAGAACGAACACCTGCAGGCGCCGCGTGGTGTTCTTCAGGCGAATCGTCATGGCGCTCCTCCGATCGGGAACAGGCTCACCTCGCCACCGGCCTCGCCCACCGCACGCCCCAGGTCGAACGGCAGGCCTTCGTCCAGGTCGAAGCCCCGGATCACCAGGCCCCACGAGAACGCTCGCACGCTGTCCTTGCCGTCGAGGTCCGTGCGCAGCTCACCCAGGGCGTCCATCTCCCAGCGCACGGAGCCTGCGTCGGGCTGGCCGGGGTCGCGGAGCAGCTCGATCCAGCGCGTGCGGTTGAAGAAGGCCGCGAGGCCGGTCGAGAGGTTGAGCAGCTCGATGGTGCTCGTCGAGGCGCCGGTGACGCTGAACTCCACGTCCACGGTGAGCGGGGGGCGCTGGCGCTGGAGGTCGAGGCCCGAGGGGCCGGCCACCACGCGCTCGACAGGCACGTTGCTGGCGTAGAAGCGGTTGGGGCGCAGCCGCGGTCCCGTCAGCACCAGCGAGGGGAGCTTGCCCAGGGCGATGACGTTGAGGCCGTCCTCGGGCGTGTCGTCGAAGTCGAGGTTCACCGAGAGCGAGACGTTCTCGAGCACCTGGCGCTTGAGCTCCCGGAGCAGCTGGCGGACGAGGCGTGTGAGCGTGGCCTCCTGCACCAGCACAGGGCGCTGGTAGCGATAGGCTGCAGCGAGCACTGCGACCTCGCCCGGGATAGGCGCGCCGACGGCGTCGAGGTTCTCCAGGCGCACCGCCACCACACCGTCCGGGTGCGCGGGGGTCCTCACCTGGAGCGAAAATGCACCGATTTCCTCGTGTTGAACCAGGACCTGCGCCTCCACACTCCCGAACGAGACCCGCACACGGGGCGCCAGGTGCATGGCCCGCAGCAGCACCACGTCTCCCCCGCTGGTGGGCCCCTGCGCAGGCTGGATCGACTGGAGAACGGGAGCCGCCATCGCTCAGCCTCCCCAGCCCAGCAGGCGCGCCATCTGCAGCGCGATGCGCCCCCGGATGCCCTTGCGGTACGCCTCGAAGGCAGGGCGCAGGAAGGGCCTGGGCGGGATGCGGATCACGGCGACCCCGCGCCCTCCGCCCTCGGAGCCCCCGCGCTCCTGCCCGGACTGCCGCAGCATCGCGAACAGGAAACGCCGGGCCTTGGGGCTCAGGCGAACCACAAAGGGGCCGGCTCCGAACTCGTGCAGCTTGGCCAGATCCGCAGCGCTCTTGCCCCCGCCCGCACCAGCCCCGCCCGAGACGCCCACGAAGGCTTCCAGGCAGCGTGGTGGCGGCCAGCGGGGGCAGCGCCTTGCCGCCGGGGGCCTGGTTCTTCAGCCCCTCGACGATCTGGCCTCGCAGGGTCTGGGCCTCCTGCTCAAGCAACGCGCCGAGGGCGCCTCGCAGGCGCGCCGGACCCGCGGCCAGCAGGCTTCGAGCGCGGTCCCAGTCGCCGATCCGCCGCGCCGTCATCGCTCAGCCCCGGCCTTGGTGCGGATAGAGTCTGCGTTCCGGGTCAGCCAGGGCAGCGCGAGCTTCCCTGCATCGGAGATCACAGCGCCCTGCTTCACGCTCTCGCCGGCCACCTGCAGCATGGCCTCGCAGAACTCCGTCAAGAAAGGTCGCCCCTCGTACTTCTGCAGCGTCCGCGTCAGATCCTTGAGCGAGGGCAGCTCGCGGTAGCGCCACAGGTGCATCTCCAGGTGGCATAGGAACCCCTCGATCTCGCTCTGGATCCGTTCCTGTTCGCGGGTCAGCCACCTCCAACCGCTCCGCAGGCAACCTTGCTGCCGGTTGCGCAGGACCTTCTGGCTCTCCCGCACCAGCGCCACCATTTGCTTCCAGAGCGGCCAGGTGCTGCTGGGAACCCCCGGCTCGAAGGGCAGGTAGATGCGCCTGCAGAGCGTGGTGGGCTGCTGCTCCAGGAACAACGCACGGTCCCTTCCCCCGAGGTGTCCGAGCACCAGCGCGAGAACCCTCATCTCGAGAGCGGTCCGTTTGTCGAAGGACCGAGCGCCGATCAGGCCAAGGAGGAAGCCGTGGAAACGACGGACGAGGTCAGGGGTGGGTTCGTGCATGGGGCTCCGTGGTGGCCCGGCGGACGAAGGGCCTCACCCCGAAGCAAAGCAACTGTGGTGGCGTCAGGGGGACAGGCGCGGCGCGGCGACCCTGCGAGGCTCGAAGGTCACCAGCAGCAGGTTGCGCCGGGGTCGGGGCCGGAACAGCCCGAAGCCGATGGGGCGGGCCTCGGTGACGTATAGCCCGGGCGGGGTCCGGATGCGCTGCACCAAGGCGCCGCCCCGGTCGAAGAGGGCTCCCAGGCGGTCTCCAACGCGGATGCGAGCTTCGCCGCTCACGGGGTCGACCAGCTCCAGGCGCTCCAGGTCGCGGAAGTGGAAGACCAGCTTCACCTGCGAGGAGGGCGAGTTGCCCGAGGCGAACATCGAGAGCGCCTCGAAGACCTCCGGCTCGACCTGGCAGGGCACCTGCACGGCTGGGTGCTCGCGGCGTGTGCTCTGCCCGAGGCCATCGTCGTCGGGGTCGACCAAGACGGGCTCCTTGAAGTCCGGATCGTAGCCCGCCGCCAGGAGCCCGCCGCCGTCCGGGTCGGCGGCTGTCGCCTGGGTGTCGAGGCGGTGCAGCTCGGCCAGGAAGGCGAAGATCAACGAGCCTCGCATCAGGCTGCGCCCAACCCTGCGGGGCGCCGGTAGCGGGCGATCAACTCGTCGACCTCCGGGTCTCCCGTCAGCACCACCCCGGCATCCCGCCGCGCAGCCAGTCGGTAGGACTGGTCCCGGGTTCGCTCCTCCAACAGCCTCCAGGCCGACCGGGCCGCGGCGCTGTCCGCATCGGTGAGCTTCGGCAGCTGCCGCAGCACCAGGAGCATCACGGCCCGCCGGATGGCCAGCGGCGTACGCCCCAGCGGGGTGCCGTCGGGCTCGGTGTAGCCCCAGAGCCCTGACGCCTCCACGTTGCCCGCGCCGCGGGGGAACACGCCCCGGCGAAGCGTGAACCGAGGCGCGTCGAAGCCCGGCTCGACAGGCCCTCCGACGATCACCAGGTCGTCGGAGGGCATGGAGATGGTGGCACCGAAGATGCGCACCTCGTCGAGCTGCAGCGGCGGCGCGGGCAGTTCCAGGGTCGGGGTGCCCCTACCGTCGAGCTGGAAGCCCTTCGCGCGGGGTTCGAAGAACCACCCGGTCACCCGGTCCAGCAGCGCACCGGCCTCCACCAGCAGGGACAGCAGGCGCGCGTCGCTCGCCATCGCCGCCGTCACGCCCTCGGCCCGCAGGTCCTCGATGGAGGCGTACACCTCAGCCCCGATCCTTGCGTCCTCGCCCGTCGTCGGCCCGCGCGGCGCCAGGCTGGGGGCGTGCGGCCTGCTCGGGGAGGTCCGCCGTCGTCAGGGCCCCAGGCTCGCCGCGGGCGGGCGACAGCTTCAGCTCGTCGGTGGCGCTCTTGCGGACCTTCGAGTCGCTCTCTTCCTTGAGGTCGATCTGCCTGGCCTCCTCGTCGGTGCAGACATCGAAAGCGGGAGGCGTGTACGTGTCGCTGGGCACCTGATGGACGGTCTTGAGGTAGGTGGCGACGTCCCTGGAGACGCGGTACCAGCCGCGCTCCTCGTGGAACTTGATGCCGGCATAGGTGAAGCGCCGCAGCACATGGCCCCGGCGGGGGTCGCAGGGCTTGAGGCGAGCGAGCAGGGTGTCCTGGGTCTTGGCTTCCTGGGTCATGGGCGGGGTCTTTCGAGGGGCAAGAGATGGCCGGGGCATCCTGTGTGAGGCGCCACTCGGCAGGGATCAGAGCTGCACGTTGATGAGCTTGGCGACGCCGGGCTCCTCGGCGTACCGGGCGTCGAACCGCATCGTCGCGATGATCTTCAGCACACCGGCCGAGGGGTCGCGGATCGACTCGAGCTTGATCTTCCGCCACAGCCCGACGTGGATGTTCTTCGGGTTGCACAGCAGCGCCACCGAGCGGTTGTTCTGCGGCCCGAGGTTCTCCGGAAACAGCGGGATCGACCGCACCGGGACGCCCGAGTACAGCACCGGCGCGTCCTCCTCGAGGAAGCGGTCGCCGCCCACCGTCGCGCGTTCAGCTAGCGAGTTGCGGTAGTCGAGCTCCGCGTCCACGCTGGTCAGGAACACCATCTGCTTCTTGTCGCGCAGGTACTCGCTCGGCAACGACTTGAGCAGATCGCGCAGCAGGTTCTTGGAGATGGGTGTGCCGGCCGCGTCGACGAGGTGGCTTTGGGCCTGCTTGAGGATCCCATCGAGCACCGCGAGCACCGGCTCGGCGGAGTTCTTGTCGCCGTTGACGACGATGTCCTCCATGTCGCGCCCGGCAGCCTCCGCGATCATGTCGAGGATGGTCTGCTGCAGGGCGGCCTGCTCGATGTTGTCCTCGAGCACCTCGTCGGACAGGTGAACCTCGGCCTTGAAGAGCTGCGCATCCAGCTCCATCGACGACAGGTCCGGCTTGACGCGATCGGCCACCGCAAGCGGAGTGGCCTCTTTGCCCGGGCGCAGGATCCGGCTGCCGAACTTGATCTTGGAGATCTGGTGCTTGGGCGCGCCCATCGGCACGAAGGTGGCCATCTGCAGCAGCTCGGACTGCTTGATGAGCAGCCGCATGAACTTCTTGGCCTGGGCCGGGACGAGGTAGGCGCCGCCCGCGGTCAGGTCCTGGATGGCCATGTCAGCCTTCTGGAGAAACGATCGGTTGGCCGTGATGGTCATTGAAAATCCTTGTGGTTGGTGAGGTCAGCGCTGGAGGTCGAGGCCGGCGTCAGCGCCCCTGAGCAGGCCGGTCGGAGGAGCCGTGGTGGGGACGGTTCATGTCGAGGGGCCAGCTCTCCTCGTCCTCTTCGTCAGCGCGTGGCGCCGGGCGCTCCGGGGCGGAGCGGCTGTTGGGCAGCCCGACCCCCTTTTCCAGTCGCCCGAGGCGCTGCCCCTGCTCGCGCACAGCACCGGTGAGGGTCTTGAGCTCCTCGCTGATCTGCGACAGCTGCGAGCTGACACGCTCAGCCGCTTCGTCGCTGGAGGGCGTCGTGGAAGGCTCGTCCTGGGGAGCGGGCTCGTCCTGCGCCTTCGAGGCCTCGTCGAGCAGCTCGCGAACCTTGCCCAGCAGCGAGCGCACGTCCTCAAGCGAAGACCTCTCGCGCTTCTCGGTCTCCTCGTCGCTGGCCAGCCCCGCGGTCTCGGCGAGGCGGGCCGCGAGTTCGTTCAGGTCCTCGATCAGCGTCTCGACCAGCGTGGAGGCCTCCTCGTCGCTGGCTTCGCCCAGTCGCTCGACGGCCGCGGTGAGCGCCTCAAGCGCGTCGGTGGCGACGGAGAGCACCTCGCCCGCGGCCTTCTTCGTGGGCTTGGGCGGCGGAGCCTCCTTGCCCGGAGCGGGCGGTACAGGGGGCTTCTTCGGAGTCTTCTTGGGGGCAGGTTTGGCCATGGACGGGTTCCTCTTCACGACGAGAAAACGGCGGAGATTGGCGGCGCGATCGACGAGCGAGACCTCCTCGACCACCATGTCGATGAGGCGGTGCACGCCGTCCTCGCCCGGGGC
>JALOQB010000465.1 GCA_025453595.1 Polyangiaceae bacterium | reverse complement strand
ACCCCGTCCTTCACCGCGAACTCGACCGAGTTCATGTCGTAGCCCAGGGCCTCGTTGATCTTGTACGCGTCCTCGATCACCCGACGCTCCAGCGCGTCATCCAGGAATTTCCCTGTCTGCACGTAGCTCCGGCGCTTCGGGTCGTACTTGATCGGCAGGATCATCTGCCGCCCGATACAGAGGCACCGGATGTACTCGTCAAAATCGATGAACTGCTGCAGCGTCATCGCCAGCGTGCCGCTCTCGTTGTAGGCCGCCAGCAGCTCCGCCGGGCTGTCCACCTTGGTCACGTGCTTCCACCCGCCGCCGTCCGCCGGCTTCAGGATCGCGGGGAAGCCCACGTAGTCCACGATCGCCTCCCAGTTCAGCGGGAACTCCAGGTTTCGCAGCGACTTCCCCTTGTCGATCGCCGGGATGTAATCCCGCTGCGGCAGCAGCACCGTCCGCGGCACCGCCACCCCCAGCGTCTTCACCACCGAGTAGCCAAAAAACTTGTCATCCGCGGACCACCAGAACGGATCATTGATCACATACGTCCCCGAGAGCGCCGCCGCCTTCAGCGCGAACCGATAGAACGGGACCTCGTGGCTCAGCCGGTCGATGAGCACGTCGTACACGCGCTCCCCGCCCTCCCGGATGCCGCCAAGCTTCGCAAATTCTGCATGATACCCCGCGTGCCGGTTCACCCGCTCGATGAATGCCGGCGGGAAATCGTCCTCCATACCCACGATGATGCCGATCCGATAGCTCATGCCCGGCACGATACCTGAACTTCGCCCCGCGCTCGCCTCCCTTCTGGGGTCACCCCTCGACGCCCGACCCCAGGACCGATATAGCCCTGGTTCAGGTCGTGCTAGAGCTCCTCGCGGTCGTTGGGTTCATCGCCCTCAACGGCTTCTTTGTCGCCGCTGAATTTGCCCTCGTCAAGCTCAGGGCAACCCACCAGAATAGCAGCAAAGCCCGAGAAAAGGGCGACAAGGCCGACCCGGTCACGGAGGCCGTCGCCCGGATCGATCGCTACCTCTCGGTCACCCAGCTCGGCATCACCCTCGCCAGCCTGGGCCTCGGCTGGCTTGGCGAGCCCGCCATCGCCCGCCAGCTCACGACCCTGGTCGCCCGCTTCGCCCCGGGCCCCCTGCCCCCCGTCGCCCACACCGTCATCGCCGGCCTCGCCTTCTCGCTGCTCACCTACGGCCACGTGCTCCTGGGCGAGCTGGTCCCCAAGCTGCTCGCCATCCAGAAGTCGGCCCAGATCGCCCGGGTCTCGGTCTGGCCCCTGCGCCTCGCCTATTACCTGCTCTTCCCGGGGCTCTGGATCCTCGAGACCTCCTCCCGCGCCATCCTCCACCGCTTTGGCGTGTCGCTCGACACGCACTCGGAGGCGGCCCTCTCCGAGGACGAGATCCTCGGCATCCTGGCCGCCCACGTGGCCCGCGGCAAGGGCGCCGAGGTCAAGCAGCAGCTGGTCCGCAAGATGATGCGCTTCAGCGCCAGGACCGCGCGCCAGGCCATGATCCCCCGGGTCGATGTGGTCTACCTCCCGGTCCATGCTCCCGGCTCCGCGGCCCTGGAGCTGCTCCGGTCCAGCGAGTACTCCCGCCTGCCGCTGTCCAGGGGCCCGGAGGTGGATCAGGTCATCGGGTATCTCTACTGGAAGGACCTGCTCCGGGAGCCCTCCGCCGCCTCCCTCTCCTCCCTCGAGTCCCTCCGCCGCGACGTGCTTTTTTTCCCTGAACCGACCCCGCTGGTGGAGATCCTGCGGGAGATGCAGCGGACCAACACGCCCTTCGCGGTGGTCGTCGACGAGTACGGGGGTACCAGCGGCATCCTGACCATGGAAGACCTGCTCGAGGAGATCGTCGGGGAGATCCGCGATGAATCCGACGTCGAACCCCACCGGATCGAGGAGAAACCCGGGGGCTGGGAGGCCGACGGCGCGGTCTTCCTCGACGAGCTCGCCGGCGCCCAGATCGACATCGGCGAGCACGATCCACAGGACACCCTGGGCGGCGTGCTGAGCGCGCGCCTCGGTCGCATCCCGCGCCTTGGCGACGCCATCACCCTGGGCTCCTGCCGCGTCGAGGTCATCGCCCTGGCCCGCCGCCGCGTCACCCGCGTCCGCATCGCCCCCCTGCCTCCCCCGACAGACACCCCTTGACAGCCCCTCGCCCCTGGGTAAGGTACCGCTCCGTTTTCCAGCTTAGCTCAGTCGGTAGAGCAGGCGGCTGTTAACCGCCGGGTCCCTGGTTCGAGTCCAGGAGCTGGAGCCACTTTAGTCGTCTCGCTAACAGAAGCGCCCCGTGAGTTGACCGGGGCGCTGCGCGAGACCCGAAGAAATCCCCGCGAGATCGCATGGGGCATCTCTCTTTGTCTCCGCCAAGCGGGCTGCTGAGAGCCACCGAGCGAGGGTCTCGGGGGGCTCTCTGGAGAATTCTTTGTCCTGAGAAACCAGGCTGAGAGAACCCAGTGGTGAAGAGCCAGGGGCACCGGAGACCTGGAGGGCGCCCCGAGTGGTGAATAGCTCATCGCCAGTGCCGTTCGAACTCATGCTGTCGGTGCCAGACAAGGTAGGCGCGGTGAGCTGCTTGTAGCCCCTGCACCCCCAACGTCGGGGCCAGCCCCAAAGCCAGGCGGGCCTGTGGGCTGAGATGTTGGGTAACGAGCACATCTCCGGAATCGCTTACCGTGATGTAGCCCTGGTCGAAGAGTGCATCCAAGTGAGGGGCGAGAAGCAGGCCGTTGAAGACATCGAGCCGCTCGGTGTCGCTCTCGCAGCGGGCCCATGGCTTGATGTGGCTTGCTCGCAGGAGGCGGGGCTCCGCCAGACCCGAGATCGCGCAGCGGCCCTCCCAGTAGTCGAGCAGGCTATCCCGGAAGATGTCCTGCCCCACGCGCCGCACCACCAGCTGCTCGGCCTCCGTACTCCGGGGCAGCGTCTTCGTCTGCTTCTGGAAGGCCTGGAGGGGTTCGTCTGGCAGCGCCCGCGAGAGCTGGAAGGCACGCCGCACCAGGGCGTGCAGCTCCGGGATGCTCCCCACCGTGCGGACCGCGGTGGCCCCCGATGGCAGCGGAGCGAGTGCTGGGATGCCCTTGGAGTCGAGGGCGCGGGCTACCTGCTGCATCGAGAAGGCCACGACGAAGACGGCCTCCCCGAAGACCGAGAGCCAGAGACGCAGGGGCGACTGGGTGCTCTGGCAGGCCAGCCAGTCGCCCTGGAGAGTCGGCTCCAGGTCGAAGCCGTTATCCCGGGCCACCTTCTCCAGGCGGGTGCGGTGGATCAGCGAGAGCGTCACGACTTCGCCCGTCCCTTCGGGCGCGGCTTCTGGCTCTTCGTCTCCGTGACGTGTCGCTGCTGCTCGATCTCCTCGGCGATGCGGCGGTCGCGCTCGAGCTCGCGCTCCAGCTCCTCGACGGTCGGCAGGTAGGTCACGTACTTCGCCGCGAAGAGCTGCTTGTGCTCGCTCAGGATCGAGTACCTGGCGATCGCCTCGTTCTTCTCGGCGCACAGGATGAGGCCGATGGTTGGCCCGTCGCCCTCGGTGAGCCCCTGTGCATCGAACATCCGGACGTAGCTGTCCATCTGGCCGACGTCCTGGTGCGTGAGCTTGCCGAGCTTGAGGTCGATCAGCAGATAGCACTTGAGGATCACGTTGTAGAAGACGAGATCGACGAAGAACTCCTCGTCGTCGAAGGTCAGTCGCTTCTGGCGCGCCACGAACGCGAAGCCCTTGCCCAGCTCCAGGAGGAACTGCGACAGCTTGCCGATGATCGCGGTCTCGAGGTCGCTCTCGCGGTACTCATGGCGCTCGGACAGGCCGAGAAAATCGAGGATCAGGGGTGACTTGATCACGTCGCTCGGTCGCTCGACGGTCTGCCCCTGGCGCGCCAGCTCCATCACCCCCTCCTTGTTGCGACTCTTGAGCAGGCGCAGGTGGAGCTGCGTGTGGATCTGTCGCTCGAGGTGCGGCACCGACCAGTTCTCGCGGGCCGCCTCGATCTCGTAGAAGGCACGGGCCTCCGGGTCGTTCACCTTGAGCAGGGCGCGGTAGTGCGACCACGAAAGGCGACCGGAGAAACCCTGGCCAGATCCTGCACCGGCCTCGTGCAGAATTTTGGCCGCGTCGATGCCCTCCGAATCCTGCACAAGGCTTGTGCGGAATTCCTCGGCCTGGATCGACGGAGACCGTTCCCGGTAGGTCAGGTAAAAATCTCGAAAATACCAGAGGTTTCTCGTCGAGTAGCCTCGCCCCACACGCGCCAAGAGCTGCTGCGACAGTGCCTCGATCACCT
>JALOQB010000464.1 GCA_025453595.1 Polyangiaceae bacterium | reverse complement strand
TCGGCCACAAGAGCGGCGACGAGGACGTGGTGTCCAAGCTCTTCATCGCCAGCACCCACGACTACGTGCTGATCTTCTCGGACAAGGGGAAGGTCTACGTGAAGAAGATCTGGGAAATCCCCGAGTCGGCCGCCAACTCCAAGGGCCGTGCCATCGTCAATTTCGTCGGCATGGAGCAGGGCGAGCGGATCGCTGCCGTCGCCAACATCAAGGGCTTTGTCGAGGGTCAGTACGTCGTGACCCTGACCAAGAAGGGGCTCATCAAGAAGACCGAGCTCACCGCCTACGGCAACATCCGCGGCAAGGGCATCATCGGGGTCAAGCTCGATGAGGGCGACGAGCTGCTCTCCGCCGAGGTCACCGACGGGACCCGTGAGTTTCTCATCGCCACCCGCTCTGGCATGTCGATCCGCTTCCCCGAGGAGCAGGTGCGGGACATGGGTCGCGGTACCTTCGGTGTGAAGGCGATCACCCTCGATGAAGGCGACGAGGTCGTCAGCTTCACTGCCACCGAGGAGGGGCGCTCTCACGTCCTCGCGATCTGCGAGCGGGGCTACGGCAAGCGCACCGAGCTCGACGAGTACCGGGTACAGAACCGCGGCGGCAAGGGCGTCACGCTCATCAACACCAGCGAGCGCAACGGCCAGGTCATCGGGGTGCTCCTCGTCCGCGAGGACGACCAGATCATGCTCATCACCGAGCACGGTCAGACCATCCGCACCAACGTCGCCGCCATCCGCCTGGCCGGGCGCAACACCCAGGGCGTGCGCGTGATCAAGATCGCCGACGGGGATCGGCTCACCGCCATCGAGCGGCTGGCCGAGAGGGAAGAGGGCGACTCGACCCCGCCCCCGCCCCCGGAGGGAGACGAGGCCGAGGGGGCAGAGAACGCGGAGGGCGCTGCCGAGCCGCCGGTGGACCCCGAGACGCCCAGGGCACCCGAGCAGGGTGCAACCCCCGAGGCGAAAGCCTGAGAGCGCGGTCGGGGGGCCGCTCTGCAGGGCCCCTGTCACCCCTGAAGGATCGGCAAGAAGCGCCCGGGTTTTGCGGTGAAATCTTGCTGGTTGATGTGAACCAGGGCCTGCTCGACGCCGCCCCACCGGGCACGGTGGGTGGTCATCACGATATCGACAGGCCCCTCCCCTGCCCCGGTCTGGACCATCTGCTCGATGCTGACCCCGTTGTCCCCGAGGGAGCCGGCGATGGCGGCGAGGACGCCAGGGCGGTCCTGCACCGAGAAGCGAAGGTAGAAGGGCGAGGAGACCTCTTGCAAGGGCAACAGGGCGCGCTCGGCCATCTGGATGCCGCGGGTGGCCAGGCCCGCGACCCCGGCGATGCGAGCCCGGGCGACATCGACCAGATCCGCGACCACGCTGACCGCGGTGGGCATCGCCCCGGCGCCTCGCCCCGAGAGCAGGCAAGGGCCCAGGGCGCGCCCCTCGACGCGGATCGCGTTGAGCACGCCGGAGACGCTGGCCAGGACATCCGAGGTCGGGACCAGCGCCGGGTGGACCCGCAGCTCCAGGTGCCCGCCGTGATCACGCCCCACGGCGAGGTGCTTGATGCGGTAGCCAAAACGCTCGGCAAACCGGTGGTCTGCGGCGTCGATGGCGCGGATCCCCTGGACAGGGACGCTGGCCTCCCGGACCCGGGCGCCAAAGGCCAGCATGGCGAGCACCACCAGCTTCTGCGCGGCGTCGTGCCCGTCCACATCGAGGGAGGGCTCGGCCTCCGCGTAGCCGAGGCGCTGGGCCTCGCGCAGCGCCTCCTCGAAGCCCCAGCCGTCCTCGCGCATGCGGGTCAGCATGTAGTTGCAGGTGCCGTTGACGATGCCATCCAGCCGCTCGACCCAGTCGCTGGTCAGCGCCTCGCGCAGGGTGCGGATCACCGGGATCCCGCCGCCGACCGAGGCCTCAAACGCCAGGTCGGTGCCCTGCTTGACCGCCAGATCGAGCAGCTCCGGGCCGCGGCGGGCGAGGAGGAATTTGTTGGCCGTGACCACCCCGAGGCCACGCTGCAACCCTCGCTCGATGAGCTCCCCGGCGCGCTGCTCCCCGCCCATCACCTCGACCAGCACATCCAGCGAGTCATCCTCGAGGATGCGGCCCGCATCGTCGGTGATCCAGGCCTGCTCGCAGCCCTCCTCCCGGGGGCGCGTGGTGTCGCGCACCAGCACGTGGCGCACCTCCAGCGGGGCCCCCACGCGGGAGGCGAGGTAAGCCTGGTTCTGCCGGAGAAGGCGCAGCACGCCCCCTCCCACGGTGCCACAGCCGAGGAGCGCGATGCGGACGGGTTTTGCTTCGGACATGCACCACCCTTAGCTGCGGTGAGATTTGCAGCAAAGCAAGAGCGCGTTGCACAGTGGGAACTTGACGACCCTGATGATTCTGGTGTGCGATGGGTGGGTTCTCCCCATGCGATCTACCCCCCTTTCTCTCCTTCTCTCGGTTTCTCTCGCGGGCGCGGCCATCCTGGCGGCTTGTGGTGGGGAAGCCACCCCGCCACCCCAAACCCCGCCGGCCCCCACCGCAGCCCCCACCGGGGCCTCCACCGGGGAAAAGCCTGCCGACAAGCCCGCTGACAAGCCCGCCGACAAGCCCGCCGACAAGCCCGCCGACAAGCCTGCCGGCGGCCCCGCGGCCCACGGCGGCGACAAGATGAAGTCCATCATGGCCTCCGCGATGGCCGAGGACCTCAAGCAGGCCGGCTTTGACATCACCAAGCTCCAGCCGATGGCCAAGATGAAGTCGGCGGACAAGAGCAAGGTGATGAAGGCCATCAGCAAGTCGACCGGCATGGAGTGCAAGAGCTGCCACGTCGACGGGAATTTCAAGGCAGATACCCCCAACAAGCTCATCGCGCGTCACATGTGGGATGAATACGTGGTGGGCATGAAGATGGCCGATGGCGGCAACGTCTTCTGCGACTCTTGCCACCAGGGTCACGACGACATCCTTGAGCGCAAAAACAAGGATTCGGTCAGCAAGTACATGGACGAGAACTACGTCAAGAAGCTCGCCTCCAAGGACGGCAAGGAGATGGGCTGCCCCACCTGCCACACCGGCGACTTCGAGATGAAGATCTTCGAGAAGGTCTGGAAGATCAAGAAG
Source organism: Polyangiaceae bacterium (assembly GCA_025453595.1). GTDB lineage: Bacteria > Myxococcota_A > Polyangia > Polyangiales > Polyangiaceae > JANWXX01. The sequence continues at coordinate 1,185 of JALOQB010000464.1, read as the reverse complement.
GCCGAGGCCCCCTCCGAGACCAGCGAGCGCGTCGCTCACCGCTGATCAGTCGAAGAGGGTCGACACAAAACCTGCCCTCACGGAGACGTTCGAGGCGAGCCAGGGGTTGCCGGGGGCCCACCCCGCGGACTTCCCCTCGACCTCCACGTATGGCTCGAAGGTCGGGGCAAACGCGTACGCCACCCGGAGCGACCCCAGCGCCCCAGGGCGGTAGCTCGCGTCCTGGAAGCGCTGCTTCTCCGGCTGCAACCAGAGCGAGGCGCGGGCCGACAGGGTCACCGGCTTCCCGATGACCAGATCAAGCGGGAAGCGGTGCAGCTCCGCGTTCAACCCGGGGAAGAATTGATCGCGGTTGAGCCCCCCCAGCAGGCCCACCGCCACGTTGTAATCCCGGTATTGCCCGTAGGCTTCCAGGTTGATGGTCTGGCCAAAAGGCGCAGGCATGTGGCGCACCCGCCCGTTGACCCGCAGCTGCTGCCTCCGCTCCCCTATCTCGAAGGAGAACCAGTCGAGCCCCAGCAGCGCAGGGTCGAGGAAATTCAGCAGCGAGAGGTAGAGCTGGCGCTCCTGGTAGGAGCGCTCCTCCTGGGTAAGATCAGACCTCTTGCGGTAACGCCGGACGCCGGTTCCGGAGGGGTGCAAGCCGCGAGCGTCGTACGCCTCGCCCGGGCGAAAGAGGTCGTAGACCCAGGCGTTGCAGTCGAGGCCGGTGAAATCACGGTCAGGGACGCTGGAGCCCTCGCGGGCTTCCTCCTCGGCGGTGATGCGATCGCCGCGGTCGCTGGCGCAGGTGGCGAGGTAGAGGGTGTTGGTGAGGTAGGTCTGCCAGAAGAGGGCGCCGTGCCAGGCGCGGGTCCGGTAGAAGAGCTGGGTTTTCTGCAGGGACGAGACCAGCTCCAGGTTCATCTCGATGCCGGCGGTGGACATGCGAACAAAGCCGCCCGGGTCGCGGAGCTTGAAGGCGCGCAGGGCCTCGTCGTCGACCTTGCTCACCCCGGTGACCCCGGCGAAGGGCCGGAACCGGTAGACACCGTTGAAGCTGGAGATCTTCTCGCGGCTCAGCACGGCCCGGTGCCCTTCTTCATGCTGCCAGGTGAGCCCGAGGGGCAGGTTGGTCATCAGGAGATCGGCGGCGGTGATCATGCCCTTCCCCAGGAGCCGCTGCCACCACTCGCCCTCGTAAGG
>JALOQB010000175.1 GCA_025453595.1 Polyangiaceae bacterium | reverse complement strand
GCGGGCTTCGGCAACCACGGCAACGCCTTCGGGTCGGCGACGGTGAGCCGGAGGCAGGGAGATTTCGCCTACCGCCTCAGCGCCGGCTACACCCGCGAGCCCTCCTGGTCGCGGGAGGCGGGGCGAGGCCGGGTCGACACGCAGTTCTTCCCCGGCATCGACCCCACGGTGGACGCGAGCAACGCGCGGCTCGCCCTGAACGCCACGCGGCGGCTCTCGAAGGAGGGGGAGCTCTCGGTGGGCGGCGATTACGCCGACGTCACGCGCAACATGCAGTCGAAGGGCCCCTACAACGAGTACTTCATCCGGGGCTACACGGCGAACGCCTACGCGAACTTCACCAGCAAGAATTTCAACCTCCGGACGTTCTATACAAGGCTGGATTTCAGCTCGGGCAAGGCCCACGACTACATCGGCCAGAGCCTGGATCTATCGAACCCCACGAGCAACACCTTCGATGTGTTCGGGGAGTACGTGAACCAGTTCGAGACCGGAGGGCTGAAGCACGACCTCCACGCGGGGCTGAACTACCGGCTGAAGCAGGTGAACTGGTCGTACCTCGACCGGGAGCGGAAGGAGAACTGGATCGGGGCCTTCGTGCAGGACACGATCAAGCTGAGCAGCGCGGTGCAGTTCGTGGCGAGCCTCCGCGCGGACCACGTGCCGTACCTGCAGCGGGTCGTACCGGCGCCGCGAGGGGCGCTGATCGTGAAGCCGACGGAGCGGTCGGCGGTGCGCGTGTCGGGGTCGACGGCGTTCCGGTCGCCTTCGTTCCTCGAGTCGTACCTGGACCTGCGGGTGCCGGCGCCGACGGCGAGCGGGGCGGCGGTATCGTCGACCACGAGGCGGCTGGATGACCCGAATTTCAGGCTCTCGCAGGAGAAGGTGCTGGCGCTCGACATCGGGTACCTGAGCCAGGATCTTGACTTCGTGAACCTGGAGGTGACCGGGTATTTTCTCCAGGTAAAAGACACCATCGACCTGAGCAACGCGAACCCTGAATCTCCGACGACCAACGCCTTCAACGGGCTGTTCATCTCGTCGGGCCGCTTCCAGGTGGGGGACGGCGGGTGGGAGAACAAGTGCGGGACGTACAACACCTTCGGCGGCGAGGCCGGGGCCCGCTTCTTCCCCATCGACGGGCTCGATCTGTTCGCCAACTACACGCTCAACCTGCAGCGCTTCGACCGCCCTTCCGGCTGCGAGACGGTCGAGAACCGGCAGACCTCGCGGCACAAGGTCAACGCGGGCATGCAGGTGCGGAGCAGCGCGGGGGTCGACGGCGAGCTGACGGTGCATCACGCGACGGAGCAGACCTGGGTCGAGATCCAGCCGCCCACCGACGGCTCCCTGAGCCTGGTGGCGCGCAGCTACGATCTGCCAGCCTACACGCTGGTCAACGCCCGGGTGGGCTACCGCTTCCTGGGCAACCAGGCGGAGGTGAGCGTGACCGGCTTCAACCTGCTCAACCAGAAGCACCGGCAGCACCCGCTGGGGCAGCGGATCGATCAGCGCTTCATGGGGTTCCTTGCGTACCGGTTCTGAGGGCACGATGGGCAAGACGATCAGGCAAGGCAGGGCGGTGCGGTGGGTGTGGGCGGCCTTCGCCGCGGCGGCGGGCTGCAACGACGCGCCGGTGGACAGCACGCTGTTCCCGCCGCGAGGGACGCTGGAAGGGAACGTCGTCTACACGGGCCCGTTGCCGTGCGTGCAGCGGGGGCACGTGCTGGGGGCCGCGGTGATGCTGGTCTTCCCCGAAGAGCTGCTGCCGGCGCCGGAGGGGCTGGGGACGACGGCGGTCCAGTTCGGGGTTGTCCCGGGGGACAAGCTCTTTGCCTCGATCGCCAGCCAGCTCCCGGCGAGCCCGCAGGATGACCCGGATCGGGTGGTGTGCCCGCCCGAAGGGTCAGGCCCGGTGACGGTGAGCGCGCGGTGGTCCGTGGGGCCGCTCCCCGCGGGGCGCTACCAGGTCCGCGGCTTCTACGACCGCGACGGCGACTTCTCCCCTATCCTGAAGATGCACCAGCTCCCCACCGCGGGCGACATCGGCGGCGGGGCCATCGCCAACGTGGCCGAGGTGCTGGCCGGTAAACCCGTACGCTACCAGGCGGTCGAGCTGGGCGTCCCCGGGGCCGATGGCAAGCTGCAGATCCCCGAGAACGGCGCCGCGGTGCAGAACCTCACGGTGACCCTCGGGCAGACCCTGCCCTTCTCCCGGCCCATCTTCCACGTCGCCGCCGTGAAAGATGAGCGCCCCTCCACCTTCACCGACCAGAACGGCCAGGAGGTCCAGGCCCCTCCCCTCGTGCTCAACAGCGACCCCGGCCAGGTGGTGCTCCCCCAGGACGAGCGCTTCCTGGTCGCCCCCACCAACTACCCTGCCCAGGCCACGCGCATGTTCGTGCGCCTCTCCCTCGGCGCTGGCCTCCCCGGTGAATTCCCGACCCCACCCGGGGTAGCCCCCAGCGAGCGGGCCCTCGGTGCAGAAGTTCCCTACTCGGTCCAGACCCTGCCGCCTCATGACTGGCTCTGGATCTACGCGTCCAGGGGGCCCGACGGCGCCGTGAGGACGGCGCCGGAGACGCCCTCCTCCAGCCCGCCAGGTGTACCCCTCATCGCCAACCTGTTCCCCCAGGCCATCCTCGCCAGGCTCGATCCCGCGGACCCCGCAGGGCAGACGACCCAGGGGGCGCCGGCGGTCATCCTCCAGGGGCTGGTGCTCAACGAGACGCTGCTGGGTACAACCGTAGGGAACTTCCAGACAAGCGACGGCGCCCTGCGGCCGCCTCGCCCGGTGAAGACCCTGGACGTGGCCCTCCGCCCCTCCGTCATCTGCGTCCCCGAGCCGCAGAACCCCCAGGCCACCGTCTACGTCGTGACCCCCAGCTTCCAGGCGATCAATGGCGAGACCATCATCGACCCCACCAGCATCGCGGAGCAGGTACGGCAGCAGCTGGGGAACCGCCCCAGCGTGGAGGTGATCGAGGGGTGCCTGCCGCAGGGGCAATTCCAGATGAACCTGGTGTACGACACCGGGCAGGCCTGGACGGTGCCGAACGAGGGCGGAGCCTGCACCTTCGCCGAGGTCCAGCAGGGGCAGGAGTGCGTACGAGGCGTGCTCAGGCGTACGCTCCTCGGTTCCCAGGCGGTGACGGTGGCGATCGGCCCCCCGCGGGAGGCAAGTTTCTGCGAGACGCGGTTCAACGGTGCGGGCTTTGTCCGCGGTGTCCCGGCGGTGTGCCTGGCGCCAGGGGAGCGATAGAGTTCGACGGACGCACCAGCGCGTGTATCGTTCTGCTGTTTGTTGGAGAACCAAGGGAGATCGTCGGCGATGAAACAAGGGTTGATGGCGGGAGTGGCGCTCTGCAGCGCGCTGGTGCTGGCTCCGATGGCGACGGGTTGCTGCAAGAAGCCGGGGTCTTCCTCCTCTTCGGGCTCCGGGATGAGCGGGAGCACCGGGGGGGGCGTCACCGGGGAGCTGGTGACGATCCCGGAGGCAGGGCTGAAGTTCAACGCACCGGGCGGCTGGACCCGCTACCCGGCGGGGCGCTGGGTGCGCTTCAAGCCCGCCGACAACGGGGCGCGGCTGGCGTTCGTGACCTTCGACCGCCCCGGCGAGTCCACCGCCCTCATCGGTCAGATCTCGCAGAACCTGGACATCACCAGCCTCGACTGGCGCTCGGTGAGCCAGGGCACCATCGGCCCCAACGCGCTCCCCACGCCGGTCACCGGCGAGACCCCCCCGGGCAAGTGCAAGCTCGCCAGCACCGGCGAGGATTGTTACGCCTGGTACACCACCGTCAACCCGGGCCGCTCCACCCAGCTTCTCATCGTCTACACGGTGGTCACCGCCAAATCGGCGGTCCACAAGGCCAACGCTCAGGCCGCGATTCGCTCCCTCAGCAAGCTCTGATCAACGCGCCCACCACAGCTCTGCTGCCCGCACCACCCTCCCCCCTCGCACCAGCTCCACACGCTCCACACGCTCCGCCCCTCGCTCCTGCAACCATGGCGGTGGTTTGAGCTCAAAGCGATCGTCGCTGACCCAGAGGAGAGGGGCCGAGGGCCAGCCGGAGGGGGGCTCCCAGGAGCAGAAATCATCCGGAGGGTCGGCGGCGCCGGGCAAGCAGGCGAGGGTGGAAGCCCGGAGCCCGGGCGCTCCGGTGGCAGTCGCCTGCGCGGCGACGATCCAGTGGGGGGTCAGCAGCAGCGGCTCGGGGCCTCGCTCGAGCCGTGCCCGAAGGCGCAGTTGCTGGAGCCGTGGGGCGACTTTTTGCCAGAGCTTCAGGTCGTTGGCGAGATCGTAGCGCCCCTCGTAGAGCGGCCCCAGGTGGCGTGGGGCCAGGTCCGTGAGGGTCCAGGCAAAGACCAGGGTCGAGAGGGCCGCGCCGAGGCCGAGGGCCCAGCGCCGGAGCCGTGGTCCGGGGGAGTCTGGGGCCTGCGGGAGCGCTGCCGCCAGCGCCAGCGGGAGCAGCGCCGGGGCGAGCCAGTGGGGCTCCGCGACCCGGGACCAGAGGCACAGGGTCGCCAGGGGCAGTCCAGCGGTGCAGGTGAGGATCCAGAGCCAGCGAGGAGGCACGGCGGTCTGCTTGCGGAGCCAGCCCGCCGTGCCCAGCGCCCCCAGGAAGACGAGGGGAGAAAGGTAGGCGAGCTGCCCCCCCACCAGGGCCCCGGCGTTGCGGAGGGAGAACCCCGCCTGTTGCTGGGTGGAGACGAGGCGGTGGCGGAGCATGGAAAATCCATACAGTAGCTCACCGAGGAGGACGGGGGAGGCGAGGAGGGCGCCGAGGGCGAGGGGAGCGAGGACGGGGGAGAGGGGTGCAGGGCGGTCGCGAGGGGGCGCGGCGAGGGAGAGGGCCATGGCGAGGAGGAGGAGGAAGCCGGAGACCTTGGACGCGGCGGCCAGGCCCGCGAGGGCGGAGGCGAGGAGGGCCCAGCGCAGGGGGGAGAGCCCCTGGGCGCGGAGGATCAGGGCGCGGCCCCAGGCGCCGGAGGCGAGGAGCCAGCAGGGGGCCAGGAGCAGGTCCGGGGTGAGGGCGAAGAGGCCGATGGTGATCTGGGGGGCGGCGAGGAGGGCGAGGCCAGCGAGGGGGGCACGATCCCGGGGGGCGCCGAGCCAGCGAGCGGCGAGGGCGGCGGCCCAGGGGATCGCGGTGGCGGCCAGCGAGGTGAGCAGATGAAGCGCGAGGGGCGTCGGGGGAGCGCCGGCGCCGACGAGCCAGGCGACGGCCCCGACCAGCCCCGGGTGATCCTGGTGCACGAGGCGCGGGTGCAAGGCGTAGGCGACGTAGAGGGCCTCGGCGTCGCCGAAGCCGACCTGGGTGGCGGCGAGCAGGCGGAGCGCGAGGAAGCCACAGGAGAGGAGCGCCAGCCAGCGGAGGGGGGTCATGAAGCGGGCGGCAGGGTACACCAGCGAGCCGCAACGCCAGCGGATCCAGGGGGGCGCGCGGTGAGGGTTCCATCGGTGCGTGGACCGCGGTACATCGTGACGGGTGAGCTACCTCGTTCTGGCCCGCAAGTGGCGTCCGCAAACGTTCCACGATCTCGTCGGCCAAGATCACGTCCGCCGCACCCTCGAGAACGCCATCGCCCAGGGCCGGGTGGCCCACGCGTTCCTGTTCACCGGGGTACGCGGCGTCGGCAAGACGACGAGCGCCCGCATCCTGGCCAAGGCCCTCAATTGCGAGAAGGGCCCCACCGCGTCCCCGTGCCTCAAGTGCGCCCAGTGCCTCGACATCGCGGCGGGCACCGACATGGACGTGCGCGAGCTGGACGGCGCCAGCAACAACGGCGTCGACGACGTCCGCAAGCTCCAGGAAGAGCTGCCGTACCGGCCGGTCCGGGATCGCTTCAAGATCTACATCGTGGACGAGGTGCACATGCTCTCGTCGGGCGCCTGGAACGCCTTCCTCAAGACCCTGGAAGAGCCGCCCCCGCACGTGAAGTTCATCTTCGCCACCACCGAGGTGCACAAGATCCCGATCACGATCCTGTCGCGGTGCCAGCGCTACGACTTCCGGATGATCTCCGCGCAGACCATCGCCAGCAGGCTGCGCTACGTCCTCGAGCAAGAGAAGGTGCAGGCCGACGGCGGGGCCATCAACCTCATCGCTCGCGAGGCCGCCGGCAGCATGCGCGACGCCATGAGCCTGCTGGATCAGGCCATCGCGTGGTCCAGCGAGAAGCTGGTCGGCGAGGAGGTGGCCCGGGTCCTCGGCGTGGCCTCTCGCTCCACCTTGCACCAGCTCGCGGTCGGCCTCGTCGGAGGCCACCCGGAGGCCGCCCTCCGCCTCGTCGCCCAGCTCGTCGAGAACGGCTACGATCTGGGCCAGGTCGCCCGGGATCTCCTCGCGGTGCTCCGGGATCTGGTGGTCGCCAAGGTGTGCGCCGATCCGGGTCACCTCCTCGATCTGAGCGAGGACGAGCAGCGCGCCACCCTCGACCTCGCCGCCCGCACCAGCGCCGACGACCTGGTGCGCCTGCACCAGGGGTTTGCTCGCTCGTTTGACGATATCGTCCGCTCTCCCTCGCCCCGCGCGGGCCTCGAGATGACCCTGGTGCGCCTGGCCCGCAGGCCGCCCCTCTTGCCCCTCGATGGCCTCCTCGAGCGCCTCTCCGAGCTGGAGCGAAAGCTCGGCGGCGGCTCCGGCACCCCTCCCGCAGGCCCCTCTCCCGGCTCCCCTCGTCCCTCGGGCGGGCGCCCACCGCCCGCGCAGGCCAGCAGCGCGGCGCCTCCGACCGCGCCTTCCCCTCCGGTCCACCCGCCCCCCACCGCCAACCTCGCGCCCCAGGCGGTCGGCACGGCCCTCGTCGCCTCTCGCGTGGTGGGGGCCACGGCCCTCGCCGTCCCTCTTTCCCCGGCCCCCACGGCGCCCCCCTCCCCCTCCCCTTCGTCGGGCCCCAGCCCTGCCCTCACGCCAGCCCCTGCGCAGCGCCCGGCCCCTCCGGTGGAGGCCCCCAGCAACGTCATCCGACCGGTCTTCCCGGCGGCCCGCCAGCCGGCCCCGGCCTCCCCCGCTCCGGCCTCCCCGGCCCCGGCCCCTTCGCGCCCGGCCCCGGCCGCGACGCCGACCCCGCGTCCGTCCTTCTCTCCCCCCACCGCGCCCCCCCAGCGCCCCTCGTTTGCGCCGCCATCCCAGGCCACCACGGCGCGCCCTTCCTTCGCCCCGCCGTCTCCGCGCCCTGCGCCTCCCTCGCTCAACGCACCGCCCTCCTCGCGGCCTCCGGTGAGCGCCCGTCCTCCCCTCTCCGTCGGCGCGCCTCCGGTCTCGCGCGGGGTGCGTCACCAGCCCGGAGCGCTCGCCCACGACCCCAGCAAACCGCTGCCACAGCCCCTCCCGGGGGTTGATTTCGGGGCCTGGCGTCGCATCGTCGGTCTCATCAGAAACACCCACCCGGCGCTCTCCTCCGTGCTCGAGCTGGCCTCGCCGCAGAAGCTCGGGAGCGAGGGCGTGACCCTGGGGTACCCGCCCAACTCCTTCGAGGCCGCGCGGGTGACCGAACCTCGCTACGCAGAACCGCTGGCCAGGGCCATCCAGGCCGAGCTGGGGCCCCAGGCGACGGTGGTCATCGAGCACACCGATCGCGCTTACGACGAGCTGACGCTGGCCAAGGTGCTGAACGCCGAGCGCTGGGAGCGCCGCGAGGCAGCCCGCAAGAAGATCGCCGCGCATCCGCTGGTGCGCGCCATCATCGAGGAGCTGGGCGCCGAGCTGAAGGACGTGAAGGTCAGCGAGGAATGAGGGAGCGCGGGACGATGGACAACCTGGAAGAGCAGCTGCGCGGTGCGTTTGCGATCCTGAACGAGAAGCAGGGGGCGGGGCTCGACGCCCTGCTGGCCCTCTACCACGACGAGGTTTACTTCGAAGATCCGCTGCAGCGCGTCCACGGCAAGGCGGCCTTCGGCGCCGCCATGAAGCGGATGTACCGGAAGCTGAAGCAGATCGAGTTCCAGCTTCAATCGTGCTCGATGGATGCCTCGAAGGACGAGGGGCACGCCACCTGGATCATGCATTTTCGCCCTCGCTTCGGCCCTGCCATGGTCATCGAGGGGGCCTCGCATTTCCGTCTCCGCGACGGCCAGATCCTGTACCACCGCGACTACTGGGATCTGCTCTCCAGCCTGATCGAGACCTCCCCCCTGGCAGCCCTCGCCTACCGCAGCCTCTCGAAGCACCTGGCGTGAGTCACCTGAGACCCACCCCGGCGCTCAGCCCCGAAGCGAGAGCGCGACCGCCACGATGGCCACCAGGGCCACGACCACGATGGCGGCGATCTTGAGGGGGGCCTGAGAATCGGCGGTCTTGCGCGCGACGAGCTGGGTGGCGGGGGCCTGCTCTTCGGGCTCGGCGTCCTCGGTCTTCTCGGAGGGGAAGGAGGCCATGACCCCCGCCATCGGGGCGAGCACCTGGATGAATTCATCGACCGAGGCGGGCCTCTTGTCGACGTTGCGCTGCAACCCGCGGGAGGCCAGCTCGACCAGGGTGGGGTCGGCGTCCGGGACGAAGAGGGTCAGCTTGGGCACTTCCTGGACGCAGATGGCCAGGATCAGATCCCCGATGGTCTGGTAAGCCCCGAGCGGATGGCGCCCCGCGAGGGCCTGGTACAGCAGCAGCGAAAGCCCCCAGAAATCCGAGCGCTTGCTGACCTCCTGGCCCGACTCGCGGGCCTGCTCCGGGGCCATCGAGCGCGCCTGGGGGGAGACCGCATCCTTGTTGTCCGATGGCATCGGCTCGAAGGAGAGGCCCGCCTCTCCCCAGCCTGCCAGCTGCGCCACCAGCCCCAGCTTGCCTTCCGGGGTCTCGCGCTCGATCACGTGGATCACCTCGGCCCGCACGCCGCCGTGGTGGCGCCCCGCCCGGTGCAGCGCCGCCACGCCCCGCGCCACGTGGAGCACCAGCCCCGCCGCCGTGGCCCGATCCAGGGCCCCCCGCGCCTCGAAGAGGGACGCCAGCGAGCGCCCCTCGCAGGGCTCGAAGACCACGTAGGGCATCGTCGAGATCGGATCGACCCCCGCGTCCAGAACCCGCACCAGGTTCGGGTGCCGTAGATCCCTCACCGCCCGCGCCCGCTCGACCAGCGCCTCCGCCTCCCGCGTGCTGTTCACCAGCGGCTTCGGCACCAGGCGCACATGGCAAGGGCGCCCGCTGTTGGCCGTCCTCGCCTCGAAGACCCAGCCATCCGCCCCCTGCCGCAGCAATCGTTGGAGCACATACCTTCTGGCCAGGGTCTGACCGACGAGGCGATCGGGGCTTGGGCCAGCGACGGACGTGGGGCGAGGGGCCACGGCGGGGGCACGGGCCGGGGCGATGGTGGCGCGGCTCTTGAGGGCGGGGTCGATGGAGACGAGCTGGTCGAAGCGGAGGGCCTCGGAGCCGCCGCTGAAGGGGGAGAGGGCCTCGATGAAGGCCTCCATCGTGGCATAGCGGTGGGCCGGGTCGCGGCGGAGGGCGCCTTCGAGGGCAGCGGAGAGGGCGGGGTCGCACCAGGGGGCGGCCTCGGCGAGGGTGCGCACGTCGTGGCGGGCGAGGGCCATGACGAGGGCGGTGAGGTTGTTGATGGACTGGAGCGCGGGCTCACCGGCGAGGCCATCGAAGACCGACATGGCGAGGCCCCAGATATCGGCCCGGTGGTCGGCTTTCTTGGCGTTGAGGAGCTGCTCCGGGCTCATGTAGAGGGGCGAGCCGAGGACGCTGCCGGTCTGGGTGAGCCCTTGCTCGGTCTTCTGCTCCTTGGCGATGCCGAAGTCGCAGACCTTGACGATGATCTCGTCGCCCTCCCGGTGGAGGAACAGGTTGGAGGGCTTGACGTCGCGGTGCACGATGCCCGCTGCGTGGGCCGCGGCGAGGCCCCGGGCTGCCTGGAGGGCGATGCGCACGGCCACCTCGGGGGGCAGCGCGCCGGTGCGGGCCAGGAGCTGGTCGAAGTCTTCCCCGCGCAGCAGCTCCATGACCATGAAGGCCACATCGACCTGCTCGTCGTGACCGGCGTCGAGCACCTCGACCACGTGCGGGTTCTGCAGGGACGCCGAGACCTGGGCCTCTCGCACGAAGCGCGACAGCGCCTCCGGGCCGAGCTGCTCCCGGGCGGCCGCCAGCAGGGTCTTGACCGCGACGACGCGGCCATCCGGGGTGACGGCCTCGTAGACGGCCCCCATGGCCCCCTCCCCCAGGAGCCCGCTCAGCGTGTACTTGCCCGCGAGGACCGAACCTACCAGGTTCGTCGGCTGCGTCTCGGCCTGACTCATTGCGGAGCACGCTAGCAAGAAACCAGCGTTCCGGGGAACAAGCAGCCTCGACCTGCGGGCCTAAGGGGCATCGCGTGAGGTTGAGCCAGGGGCCTTTCCCCTCGGAAATGGTGAGAAACCCGGAGCCATCTGCGAGGTAAGCCACGGCCTCCCCCTGGACCTCCGCCTGCGCGGGCACCGCGGTCGGGGATGCGGCCAGCGCGTCCAGCAGCAAGCCCCCGCCGGCGGCCCTCAGCTCGTACACGCGGCTGTACGTCCGGAGCAGCAGGCGCGGCTCGCAAGGGTGGGCGTCCGCCCCGGTGATCAGCGCGTTGGTGCTGCTCGGGAGCGCCACCTGCCCCACCCGCTCCATCGTGGTCACGCCGGACCCCGTGGCCCCTGCTGGCAGCCGGTAGACTCCCGCGGGCCCCGGAGCCTCCTTGCTGAACAGCAGCACGTCCCCGCTCCGGGGATCGACCACCAGCGCCTCCGCATCGTGAGGCCCATCGGGGTACACCGCCCGCAGCGCCTCGGCCTCCACCCCCTTGCGCCCCTCGACCAGCTGCGCCTCGGGGACACGGTAAATCACCACCTCGGCCCGCTTCTTCTCGTTGTCCCCGATGTCCCCCACGTAGAGGCACGTCCCGGCCGCGCAGGGGCCCAGCGCCAGGTCTTCCCAGTCCACCGCCTTCGCTCCCACCAGCTCGTGCTCCCCCACCGGCGCCCCCTCCAGATCCACGGCGAACACCCGCGGCCCATCCCCCGAGTCGTTGTGCGCGTAGAACACCCCGGGCCTCGACCGGCTCGCCGCAAGCCCCGACAGCTCCGTCAGCGCCGCCACCTGGAGCTTCGAACCACGTATGGAATCTCCATATTCAACGCAGGATCGGCAGGAGCCAGCCGCGGGGGCCGACCCGGTGGGCGACGGCGCGGGGTCGAGGGGGGCGGGGTTCGGGGAGCTGCAGGCGAGGGGCAACGCGACGAGGGCGAGAGCGAAGGGTCGCATCGGGACACCCTAGCGCGGCCGGCACACCGCGGGACACCGGGCGCGAGGGAGGGCGGCGCAGGGGCTCGACAAGGGGCAGCGCAGGGTGCGACCCTCGCGGCATGAAACAGCCGTTTTCCGCCGAGACGCTGGCCCCGGCGCTGGACGTGGCGCACAACCTGCGAGCCCAGGCCCGGGACCTGCTCGCAGGGCTGCGGCGACCCGGCTACCGGGAGGCCATGAGGGCCGAGCTCGAGCTGGCGACGAGGCTGCTGCCGGCGCTGGCCCCCTGGCTGGTGAGGGCGAGGCCCGAGGGGGACGCGACGCTGCTGCAGGTCGCCCTCAGCCACGCGGCGCGGGCCCCGGATGGGCTGGCGGTCGAGATGGACGCCGAGCGCTACACCTGGCGCGAGCTGGTCGCCGCGGCGGCCCGCATCGGGGACGCCCTGCGGCGGCGGGGGGTGAGGCCCGGGGACACGGTGGCGCTCCTGGGGCCCGGCAGCCCCTTCTACGTGGCGATGCAGCTCGGGGCGACCCACGCCGGCGCCGTCGCCGCGCTGATCAACACGCACCTCTCCGGGGCCCCGCTGGCCCACGCCATCCGCAGCGCCGAGGCCCGGCTGCTGCTGACCCACGGGGGCCTGCTCCCGCTGCTGGACGGGCTCGACCTGGGGCCGGTGACCCCCGTGAGCTACGGCCCTGGCCCCTTCGACGACGAGGTGCGCTGGGGCGACCCGGGGGCGGCTCCGGTCCGCTGCCGCAGCGGCGACGACTTCGTGTTCATCTACACCTCCGGCACCACCGGGCTCCCCAAGCCCTGCCGCGTCAGCCACGGGCGCGCGGTGGTGGCGGGGGCGTTCTTTGCCCAGGCACTCTGGGGGTTCCAGCCCGGGGACAAGGTGTACTGCCCCCTGCCTCTCTACCACTCCAGCGGCATGCTGCTCGGCGTGGGGGCCTCGATGCTCGGCGGCGTCCCCGTGGCCCTCCGCTCCTCCTTCAGCGCCCGGGCCTTCTGGGGCGATGTCGCACGCTACGGCGCCACCGGCTTCCTCTACATCGGCGAGATCTGCCGCCACCTGCTCAACACCCCTCCCTGCGAGGACGAACGACGCCACCGGCTCCGCGTCGCCGTCGGCAACGGCATGCGCGCGGACGTCTGGGGCCCCTTCCAGCAGCGCTTCGGCGTCGAGCAGGTGCGCGAATTCTACGGCGCAACAGAGGCCCCCGGCGGCATCTTCAACCTCACCGGGCGCCCCGGCTCGGTGGGCCGCATCCCCCTGCGCCACCTGACCCCAGGGCGCCTCGCTCGCTACGACACCGGCACCGGAGAACACCTGCGCGACGACCGCGGGTTCCTCGTCGAGTGCGGGCCCGGGGAGGAGGGCGAATTGCTGGTCCGTCTCTCGGACAAACCTCTCATCTCGGGCTTTGAATTCAAGGGGTACACCGACGAGCAGGCCACCCGGCAGAAGATCCTCACCGACGTCTTCCGCCGCGGCGACCGCTACTACCGCTCCGGCGACCTGCTCCGTGTCGACGAAGATGGCTACTTTTACTTCGTCGATCGCATCGGCGACACCTTCCGCTGGAAGGGCGAGAACGTCTCCACCACCGAGGTCGCCGAGGTCCTCGGCAAGGCCCCCGGTGTCCTCCAGATCGCCATCGTCGGCGTCCCCGTCCCCGGCATGGAGGGCCAGGCCGGCCTCGCCGCTCTCGTCCCTGACCGCGGCTTTGATATCCAGAATTTCCATACCCACGCCGCCCAGCTCCCCGCCTACGCGCGCCCCCGCTTCGTGCGCCTCGTGGCCGGGCTCTCCGCGACTAGCACCCACAAGGTCCAGAAGCAGCAGCTCCGCAGCGAGGGCGTCGACCCCGCCCGCATCCACGACCCCCTCTTCGTCCTCCTCGATGGCCGCTACCAGCCCCTCTCCCCTGCCCTCTGGGGCGAGCTGTGTGCAGGCAAATGGCGGCTCTGACACGGGTGGGCTAAGGCTGCCGACGCCGTGCGACCTCGACCCCTCCCGCTGACCCTCGCCTGCGCCGCGCTCCTCACCCCTTCCCTGACCTTCGCCGCGGGCCTCGTCGGTGAGGGCCCTGGCCGCCGCGTCGAGCGCGAGACCTTCCTCGTCGTCTGGGACCACGTCTCCCGGGTGCAGCACCTGGTCGCTGCGGCCCAGGTCTCCGGGCTCCAGGGCCCTGGCGCCCTGCTCCTCCCGCTCCCCCTCGATGCCCAGATCGATCAACCCCTCGCCGGCGTCGACCAGGCCCTCGGCTCCTTGCTCCAGGGGCTCGACCCCGTCCGCCCTTCCCCCGGCGACGCCCCGGCCCTCGCCCCCCGCCCCGAAGGCCTCGCCGCGCTCTGCAAGACCTGGAAGCTCACCTGCCAGGCCGAGGCGCTCCAGTGGGCCGACGAGCGCTTCTCCCGCCAGGACCTCGCCCTCCTGCCCCTCTCCGCGCCCTCCTCCGCCTACGCCCACCTGCGCTTCGAGGCCAGCCGCCCCTTTGTGCCCTTCTCCGAGCCGCCAGAAGACAGGGTCGAAGGCGACCCTCCGCCCCCAGACGAGGCGCACCCACCGCGAGTGCAGATCTTCGTCGAGCTGTTCAACGAGTCCCCATCCGGCCGCTGGGAGCGAGCCCTGGACGCGGCGGCGGAGGGGCAGCGGGGGGCCCTGGTGGGCTGCTACAGCAAGGCGCTGGAGCAGCGGCGCAGGCTGGCGGGCAGCCTGCAGGTGCAGCTACGGATGAACCCCGAGGGGCAGGTGACGGTCGAGGATGAACAGGCCCGGAGCAAGGGCCTGGAGCCCGTCGCCGGGTGCTTCGCGGGGGCGCTGGCGAAGGCTCCCTGGCCCCGGAGCCCGTTCAAGAAGCCGATCCTGTTCGAGGTGCATGCGACGCTGCGGCCCCCCGCGGCGACGGCGCGGAAGACGCAGGTGGTGGTGCTGTCCACGCAGGACGTGGAGCCCCGCCTAGGCCACGCGGAGGACCCGAGGGTGGTGCCGGAGCTGCGCTCGATCGCGAGCCTGGAGCCCGAGCCGGAGGCGCTACGGCGCGCCTTCCCGGAGGAGCTACGCCGCGCGCTGGGGCTGGATCTGACGCGGCGCTGGCGCCTGGTGGCCTTCGAGACGGGAGCAGATCCGCACGACCTGCGGGAGGACATCGAGCTGCGCCCCCTGGTGCTGGCCCAGGCGGCTCCGGGGTCAACCCCGATGCCCGTCGTGGCCCGGGGGGATCGACCCGAGGCCAGGCCCACCCTCCGGCCTCGCTGGTGGCAGCGAAGCGGGGTGCGGCGCGGCGCCCTGGCGCTGCTGGGCGCCGGACTGCTGGGGTGGTTGCTCTGGAGCGAGCTGCGACGACGCGAGGAGAGGTCGTCGGGCTGATCTCGAAGGATCAAGAGGATCAAAACGAGATCTTCGGGTTTGCTTCCCCCTTGTCCCAGCTGATCTTCAGGTTCTGCATGCGCTCCGACACAAAATCAAACGTCACAAGGCAGCTGCTCCCGGGGAGAACAGGGCCCACGTAGCTGGTGACATCAGCGCCGACGAAGGTGAAGCTGTCGGCCGGGCAACCTGGGCGTTTCTCGACATGGCTCGGGGTCCCTCCGGTACGAGTCTTCCCGCGGCAAGAAACGCGGAGCCACTCCCGCAGCCTCTTGCCCTCACACCCCAGCGGGGCAGCCCCGGGGACGACGATCTCCGGCGCGGAAGACCACTCGGCGGCCGTGGGTACCTTGGAGCGTGAAGCAGGGATGGCAACCTCCCCTTTGGTACTGGACACCGGCGGCGTTGTCGGCGCTGGTGTCGGCGTCGAGGCCGGAGCAGAAGGGCTTGTGGTGGGGCTTCCGACAGGCTGCTCGGCCCTGACCGGCGCTGCGCCAGATGCCGGTGCCTCCTTCTCTGGGCCTGTCTTCTTGCAGCCTGACATCACGATGCTCAATGTCAGAGGCCAAATGATCTTGTTCATCCCGAAAAATCTCGGCCCGTTACGTCATGGTTGTCAAGAACTTCCCTATGACACAATCGCTGCAATTTGATCGCAAAAAAGGCCATGCTCTCTTCCTGCGGGGTACCGCAGCGCCTCCCCTCGTTCCTTGCTGATGACGAGTGAACCTCCCCTCCGTGAACGGAGGGGCTTCTCAGAAGCCTCACGGCTGCTGAGCTACTTGCCGGGGTTCCGCCGGAACTACCTGGCTTCCGCCAGGA
>JALOQB010000463.1 GCA_025453595.1 Polyangiaceae bacterium | reverse complement strand
TGGCGTGGTCCGAGGCCTCCAGCATGGCCTCCAGCGTCGCGTACCGGCCGTAGTGGAAGTAAGGCGCGGTGCCCCCGAGGAAGCGGAGCGAGGGCGTGTCGAGCTGCTGCCCGTTCTTGGCTGCCCCCGCGCTGACGCTGTACTTCTGCCCATCGGTGAAGGCCTTGTCGGCGCTGTGGCAGGTGCTGCAGGCGGTCTCGGTGGAAACGAAGAGCGCCTTCCCCTGGTCGATGAGCCGCTGCCGCTCGGGCGGGGTGCGGGCCTTGAGGTTCGGCCCCGGGAGGCCCCGGATGTACTCGGCGATGGCCTTGATCTCATCCTTCGAGAGGCCCCGGCCCCGGAGGCGACGCACGGTGTCTTCCAGGTGGATCTCGACGGTCTCGTGGTTCCCTTGCCAGCTGTACGGGGCGGTCTCGGCGAGGCGACCGGCGAGCATGGGGGTGTTGCGTGGGCCGTCGGTGCTGGACCAGGTGATGGCGTCCTCGCGACCATCGGGGTGACACGACGCGCAGGACATGCCCTCGGCGCTCACGCGGCCGTCGCCGGTCTTGTGGTAGAGCACCCGACCGAGCGCCGCGTCGCCCGAGGGGCCAAAGCCTGCCTTGCGCGAAAGCGTCATCTGCAGCACCGGCTCGTTCTCGCTGTCGAGCTTCACCAGGGCGATGGCGCGATCAAACTGGGACCAGACCACCGCGCGCTTGCCCACGGCGTCGATGGCGACCCCGGAGGGGCCCGAGGGGACAGCCCAGCGCCGCGTCTCGGACCGGGCAGGATCGACGCCCCGCGCGTCGTACTCGATGAGCGCGTCGATGCCCTGGCAAGCGACGAAGAGCGAGCCCTGGTGGAAGGAGACGGCCCTCGGGAGCAGGCACTCACGGGTGGGGCCCATGCTGGCGGTCCGCACGGAGAGCACGGTCCGGGTGAGCACGCGCTCGGCGGCGGCGTCGATGACCGAGATCTGGTTGATCTCGGTGTTCACCGTGTCGTTGGTGGTGCCGTAGTAGGTGATGCGCTCGTCGCCCGGATCGACGGTGACGAAGGGGGCGAAGAGGCGGCCCGGCAGCATCGCCGGGGTCCTGGGGTTCTCGGGGGTGGGGTTCTGGGGGCGCGCCGGGGTGGGCTTGGAGGGCGCGGGCGGGTTGATCTGGGCCGGCGGCGTCTCTCCCACCGGCGGGAGCGTCTGGTCAGGCTGGGCCGGGTCGACCGCGCTGGTGAGGGCATACCCCTGGCACCCGCGCCGCAGCTTTGGATCCACCCGCTGGGTGTTTCCGGCCAGGTCGATCTTGCGAGTACCGAGGGGCATCAGCCGCACCTCGTGCTTCTCGTCGTTGAGGTCGATGACGCTCATGCGCGCGTTGACGAGGTGGGCCACGAAGGCGCGATCTCCCTCTTCCGAGACCACCACGGCGCGCGGCTCACGCCCCACATCGACCTCGAATTTTTGCCCGAAGTTCTTGCTCTCGAAGGCCGTCACCTTGTGAGCCCAGGCGCTGGTGACCAGCACCGTGCTCTCGTCGGGGGTCACCGCCAGGGCGATGGGCTCCACCGGGGTCTCGACCAGGCATCGGGACTGCAGCGGCCCCTGGGCCGCGGGCTCCAGGACCTCGACCTGGTTCTGGTCTCGCAGGGTGACCACGACGCGCCCGTCGGCCAGCACCAGCAGGTGCTCCGGGGTGCCCTTGAGATCCGTCGTGGCCAGCTCTCGCCCGCTGTCCACATCGACGGTGTGCAGGGTCGGCTCGTCGCCGTCCGCCACGTAGGCCAGCAGCGGGCCTCCGGGGGCCTTCACCAGCGCCACGGAGCCGCTTTGACGCACGACCCCGTGTCTGTGAGGGCCGACCCCCGGGTTGACCCGAGCGCAGCTGGTGGAGGGCACCACCTGGAACGCGGGTTGTCCCTTGGCGACCGGGGTCGCGGGGGTGGATGGCCGGTTGCCGCACGCCGCAAGCGCGAGGAGTCCCCCCGCCACGGCACCTACTTTGAGTGTCTTCCCCATCGTTGCTCCATGGACGCCAAGGGTTTTCAAAAGTTTCCCCGGGGGCGGTACAAAAACTTACCCCTACCCGGAACGACGATCCAGGACAGTCCGGCTCAGCGTCAGCTTCCCCAGGTAGACTCGTCGTTGCGAAACGTGACCAACCCGCGCATTTCCTCCGAACTTGCTGGTTTCGCGGCGGCCCGCCAGTTCCGCGGGGTCTTCGAGCTGCACCTGACCGTCCCCCCCCTCGAAGAGAACGCTCAGCGTGAATTTCGCGACCTCTGCGCCCAGCTCGCCCTCAAGCCGATCCTGATCCATGCCCCCGGGGCCTTCATGGCCCTGCAACCCATGACCTCCTCGTACCTGCAGGGCGAGGCGCCGCTGGTGGCGGAAGAGACCCACCGGCTCCTCGGGCTCCTGGCGCGGGCCGGGTTCCCTGCGCTGCGCTGCAAGCTCGAGGCGACCCTGGCCTCCCGGGGGGTGCCCCGCTCGGACGACGAGGTGAACCTGGCTGCGGGCCGCTACTTCGAGTTTCACGCCAAGCTGCTTCTGCCCCCGGGACAGATCGAGCAGGCACGCCTTCGATGCCTGGAGCTCGGGGCGCACCTGTCGTCCAACGCCGCTCGCCTCCGCCCCGACCACCTCCAGGAGCGCTTCCTTACCCTCCGCTGCCACGACGCCGGGCAACCCGCCGCGTTGACCCGCTTCCGTACCCTCCTCGCGGGTCTCCGTCGCCAGGGCTTCCACCCTCACCATCTGCTCCACGAATACTCGGTGCTCGACACCAATTCTCTTCTCGACCAGGGCTGGCTCGCCTTACCATCTCGTTGCCTACCTCTGTAGAGAACTTCTTTGTAGAGAAGACATATACAAAGGGGTTGCGTGACCGCGCATGGGGCCGCTATCCTCTGCGGCATCGTGGTGCGCGGTGTGACAGGTGTCCTCCGGGTGCCACGGGTCTCCTGGCCTGAGCGAGGTGGATACGACGATGTACGGTGGACTCAAGAAGCGCAGCGGTTCCTTCATGACGATGGGCGTCAAGAGCATCCTCGACGCGGCGATGCTGGCCGCTCTCTCCGATGGCGACGCCAGCGACGACGAGATCTGGGGGGCCGTCGAGATGCTCCGGGAGTACGGCGGGCCCTTCGCCGAGCTCTCGGACAATGACTTCGAGGCCGCCGTCACGGAGAGCTTCGAGCGCATCGAAGGCTACGGCGAGCTGGAAGACCAGATCGCTGCGGTCGCCGGCAAGCTCGCCAACAACGAGGAGCATGCCACCACCGCCTACGCGATCGCCTACTCCGTCCTCCTGATCGACGAGGATTACGGCGACGAGGAAGATGAATTCCTGAACGCCTTTGGCGAGGCACTGGGCCTGGATGACGACACGATCCAGGAGATCTGCGACGAGGTCGACGCGGGGTACGAAGGGGAAGAGGACGAGGAGGAAGAGGAAGAGGAGGAAGAGGAGGAAGAGGAGGAAGCTCCGAAGGTACGTCGTCCTGCGCCGAACGCGGCGGCCAAGCCTGCGGCGCGCCCTCCGCTTCGTGAGAAGAAGGCGTCGGTCCTCGAGGACGCGGCTCCGGTGCTTGCCGGCGTGGCGGTGGGGGCAGCGGGGGCGCTTGGCGTGGCGGCGGCCCGGTCCAAGCCTGCCGCGGAGGCCAAGCCCGCTGCGGCCAGGCCCGTGGCAGACAGGCCAGCGGGGGAGGCCCGCCCGGTGGCGGCTCCTCTTGCACCGGCGGCGCCTCCTCCGGAGCCTCCGTTTGCGTTCTCCGGATCAACCCCGGTGGACGAGGCGCTGCGGGAGTTCAAGCCCGACGACTACACGGTCAAGCTCTGCAATGCGCTCTTCGGCGTGCTCCCGGTGGAGGTGAAGCAAGAGCGCTTTGATTCGCTGGCGCAGGCGATGGATGTGTTCGCGCCAGGGGCCAAGAACGACGCGCGGCGCAAGGCGCAGGAGCTGGCGACCGCGGAAGGCGTGGCCACGGGGCTCAAGGTGGTGAACGCCATCGACATGGGCGACACCGGCATCGCTGCCTTCTCGGGGCTCAAGTCGGTCTTTGGGCTGCTC
The DNA here is from genome assembly GCA_025453595.1 of Polyangiaceae bacterium. Classification (GTDB taxonomy): domain Bacteria; phylum Myxococcota_A; class Polyangia; order Polyangiales; family Polyangiaceae; genus JANWXX01. The sequence continues at coordinate 263 of JALOQB010000463.1, read as the reverse complement.
ACGGGGCAAGGAACAAACGCCCTCGAGACCGACGCGCAGCAGGGCGCCGACGCGGTGCTCAAGCTGCTGGCGATCGCCTACTTTGTCCACAGCGTGTACCCGGGTGAGCTGACCGACAAGGTGAAGCTTTTCTACGGCACCCCCTCGGGCAAGGCGCTGCTCGCCTACTACGCGGCGGTGGAGGTGGGGATGCCGTTCGCGGACAACGCGCTGGTGGCCGGCGGGTCCTTTGTGAGCGACCTCTTCGGCAAGTACGGGCCTTC
>JALOQB010000174.1 GCA_025453595.1 Polyangiaceae bacterium | reverse complement strand
TCGGAGCGGGTCTTGTCGTAGACCGCCTTCTCGTAATCTCCGGCGTTGAACACGTCGAGGTCGAACTCCTCGGTCGAGCGCGCGGACCAGAGGCGGAGGGTGTTCACGTTGCCGCGGCCGTAGCCCAGGATCGGGGTGTCATAAGGGACACCCAGCACGTTCTGGGTATCGACCCAGCGGACCTGGACGTGGCCCTTGCTGTCGATGTGGCGCTCGACGCGGCCGTAGAAGCGGACGGGGACGGAGTGCTCGGGGCGCTCGAACTCCCAGGGGTTGCCGAAGCGGAGCCACTCGTCGGGGTGCTCGACCTGGTAACCGTTGTGAATAGCCTGGCGAAAGATGCCGAATTCGTAGCGAATTCCGTAGCCAAAGGCGGGGAGACCGAGGGTGGCCATGGAGTCAAGGAAGCAGGCGGCGAGGCGCCCGAGGCCGCCGTTGCCGAGGCCCGCGTCGGGCTCCTCCTCGAAGAGGCGATCGAGGTCGACGCCGAGGTCGCGGGCGATGGTGCGGGCCTCGTCGAGGAGCTCGAGGTTGACCAGGTTGGTGCGGAGCAAGCGCCCCATGAGGAACTCGGCGGAGAGGTAGGCGACGAACTTGGCGTCGCGGGCGCGGTAGGCGTCGTGGGTGGCGATCCAGCGCTGGACGACGCGGTCGCGCACCAGGAGGGCCCAGGCGATGTAGCGATCGTGGGGCGTGGCGCGGCGCAGGGCCCGGGCGCGGGCGAACTGGACCTGGTCCAGGAAGGCGCGGCGGAGCGCCTCGGGGCTGGTGCTGGTGCGGTCGTCCTCGATGATCACGCGCGGCGCTGGCTCATGCTGGCTCTGGGACATGGGACCCCCTTTGGTCGTGGGAAACGGGGAGCGAGCCTACACCAACGCACCGCCGTCAGCGCCCCGAACCACCCCAGGTTGCCCCGGAACCAGCGCCCCCCCGGTGCGGTACCACCTGGACCGCCGGGGGTGGAACAGGTCGGACCACCGGCGGGGCGTCCCTGTTCGATGAGGGAGGTTTTTACCTGGCACGCCCCTCGCAGGGTGGGTCAGGCAAACCAGGCGCCCAACGACGCAAGGACAACCTGCATGGCAACGATCAACGAGAGCCTCGAGAAACTTCAGCGGATTGATGGGTTCATCGGCACCGCGCTGGTGGACAGCGAAAGCGGGATGACGCTGGGGCTGCTGGGAGGGGGCAGCGCCCTGAACCTGGAGGTCGCGGCGGCCGGGAACACCGAGGTCGTGCGGTCCAAGCGCAAGACCATGGGCAGCCTGAATCTGAAGGATGAGATCGAGGATATCCTGATCACCCTGGGGAAGCAGTACCACCTGATCCGCCCGATGCGATCGCGGCCCGGCGTGTTCTTTTACCTCGCCGTCGACCGCGCCCGCGCCAACCTCGCTCTCGCCCGCATGGCCCTTGCGGATGTGGAGAAGGACATTCAGTTCTGAAAGCCTGGAGGCAGGATTCCCTGTGGGATAACGCCTCCATTTCTTGCCTCGGGGGTGCGGCCTTCCTGGCCCACGGTCTCCCGATGGTTGCGTTGCTGTGCTCCCCCGAGGAGGGCCCGATGCCGTCGCCCAGCGTCTTGCCAGATTCCCCCGGACCGATCCTGCTCGTGGACGATGAGGTCGAGCTGGTGACGGCGGTGAGCACCCTGCTGCGCGCCGAGTTTGGCGCCCGTGTGAAGGCCACGGACGACCCCGGGGTCGCCGCGCGCTGGATCGACCAGGAGCGACCCGGCGTGCTGATCACCGACCTGCGCATGCCAGAGCACACGGGGCTGAACCTGCTGGAGCGCTCCCGGCAGCTCTGGGGGCCCACGCCGACCATCCTGATCACGGCGTTCCCGACGGATGCGGTGTCCCGGGGGGCGCGCAAGGGGCAGTTCGTCTACCTGCCCAAGCCCTTCGACTTTCGCTCCCTGCTGGACGCCATCCGGGAGCTGGAGGCCACCCCGCCGTCCTCGTTCAGCGGGGCGGTGGCGATCTCGGCCCTCACGGATCTGATCCAGCTCTACGCCATCTCCGGTCGCACGGGGAACCTCGCGGTCAAATCCGGCAACCTGCGCGGGGAGATCTTCTTCGAGCAGGGCCAGATCGTCCACGCGCAGACCCAGCACCAGGAAGGCTTCGAGGGCTTCTGCGCCATCCTCCGGTGGCCCCAGGGGTCCTTCGCCTGGTACCCGCGTCGTACCGACCGGCGCAGCATCGACGCGAGCGTCTCGGAGCTGATGCTGGAGGCGTATCGTCTGCAGGACGAGCAGGCCAACCAGGCCCCCAGCACGCGCCCCCCGCCCCCGCCTGCCGCGACGATCGAGCCACCGGCGCCGTGGGGAGGCTGGCTCGAGCCGCTGCGCTTCACCCAGGGGTTCCTGGCCGCGGCGCTCGTGGACAGGGGCTCGGGGGTGCTGCACGCCACCGGAGATCAGAGCCCTACCTCCCGCGAGATCGCCGTGGCGACCGGTCGGCTGCTGGAGCACCAGCAGGCGCTGTTGCAGCGGCTCCAGCTGCAGGATGAGATCGAGGATATCCTGATCACGCAGGGCAACCAGTACCACCTGATCCGCCCGATTTCTTCCAGGCCCGGCGTGTTCTTTTACCTCACCGTCGACCGCACCCGCGCCAACCTGGCCCTGGCGCGGCTGACGCTGGCCCAGGCAGCATGCGCCACGGACACCCATGCCCTTCTTTGACCCTGCGCACGCCGCGGTCACCCTGCGCATTGTCTACGACGGCCTGGGGACCGCCGGGAAGACGACCAACATCCAGAAGATCCATGACCTCTTCACGCTGGCTCGCGCCGGGAGCGTCGTGGTACCCGAGCAACACCGGGGCAGGACGCTCTACTTCGACTGGCTCGAGATGAACGTGGGCTTTGTCGACGAGCACCCGCTGCGCTGCCAGATCCTCACGGTTCCAGGCCAGTTTGCCTACGTCCAGCGGCGCTGGCAGCTCCTGAGGGAGCCAGACGCCATCGTCCAGGTCTGCGATAGCTCGCCGGAAGGTCTCTCGCGGACCCGCTACGCGCTCCGCTTCCTCCTCGCCATGCTGGAGGCGGGCCAGTGCCCCGAGGTGCCCGTCATCTACCAGGCCAACAAGCAGGACCTCCCCGGCGCCCTCCCCGCGGCAGACCTGGCCCTGGCCCTGGAGATCCCCGCCGCCGCCCGGGTGGTGGGGGCCGTGGCCTCCGCCGGGATCGGGGTCCGCGAGACCTTCATGTTCGCGCTCCAGGCGGCCCGGGAGAAGGCCAGAAGCTTGCTGAAGATCGGGGGGGTCGCGGGCCTCGAGCAGCGCTCCGAGAGCGCCGCCGATGTATACCGCCAGATGCAATCGGTCGAGGCCAGCGATGCGGAGCAACGAGAGGCTGCGCTGCTGGCCGATCGGATCCTCCAGGAAGACCCCGCTCGATGATCCTTGATGCCCCGAACGACGCCCCGACCACCAGGCAGCCCGGCACGGTGCTGATCGTCGACGACGACCCGACCGCCTGCGCCATCCTGGGGAAGACGCTGGAAAAAGGAGGATTCTCCATCGAGATCCTCCACGACGGCGCCGCGGCCCTCCGGCGGATGAAGGCGCCGAACGCCCCGCGCATCCTCCTCCTCGACTGGGTCATGCCGGATCTCTCGGGCCTCGACGTATGCCGGAGCCTGCGCGCCGGGGAGGACGGCCTCCGCCCCTACGTGTTCCTCGTCAGCAGCCGGCAGAGCGAGGCCGACGCGCTCCAGGGGTTTGACGCTGGCGTCGATGAGTTCATCGCCAAACCCTTCGATCCTCCCCTGCTGCTGGCGCGCGTCCAGTCGGCGCAGCGCCGGCTTGACATCGAGGATCCCAGGGGGGTCCGGGGGTTCCAGGCGCTCCTGCGGCAGGCCAGCGCAGGGCTCACCGGGGAGGTCATTGTCCGCGGAAAAACAAGGACAGGGAGGGTCATTTTTCACCAGGGCAAGGTGGCCTGGGTCCATGTCTCCGGCGGCACGCCTCTGCTGCCGCTCCTCGAGCGACTGGGTCTGAACGAGCAGGATTCGCGGCAGCTGCTCCAGGAGTGCCAGAGCCGGCACCTGCCGTTCCTGGACACGCTGGCGGAGTGGGGGATTGTGCCGCAGGAGACGCTGCGAGGGTATTTCCGGGAGGAGCTGAGCGCGCGGCTGGCGCATTTGACCCGAGTCGAGTCCCTGACGAGTTTTTTTGTACCGGAGCGAGCGAGCCTCCAGAGCCACCTGTCCTACGAGCTGAGGGAGCTGCTGCCGCCGGCCTCCGAGCCCCCCTTCTCGGTGCTGGTCCCCGAGCCGTCGTCGCCGCGCGTGCCCTCGGAGGAAGCGCAGGGGATCATGGACCGGCTGCTGGAGATCGAGGGGGTGCAGTGCGCGGGGCTGGTGGATCAGGAGAGCGGGTGGCTCAGCTGCAGCGGGAAGGAGGCCTGCAACGAGCGGCTGCTGCGGCGCATGGTGCGGCTGTTTCGGGCCGAGGAAGAGATGGCGTTCGAGGAGTCGATGATGGTGAACGCCACCTCGTACCACCTGCTGCGAAGCCTGCCGGATCGGTGGCTGGTGTACGTGAGCGTGGATCGCCGGGCGAACCCGAACCTGGCGCTGCTGCGGCTGAAGATGACGCCCTGAGCCTCGCGGAGGGAGGCGGTCAGCCGGAGAGGCTGGCGGCGTCGATGCGGCCCAGGATGAGGGGAGGGGAAGGGAAGGAGGTATCGGCGAGGGTGAAGGCGGCGCGGACGCGGGGTTCGATCTCCTTGGCGGCGGCGCGGGAGCGGGCGTGGATGCGGAGGAGGGGGGTGCCTTTTTTCACCTTGTCGCCGCAGCGAACGAGGAGCTCGAGGCCGACATCGTGGTCGACGACCTGGTCAGCGCGGGTGCGACCTGCGCCGAGGGCGACGGCGCTGAGGCCGAGTTCGAGGGGGTCGACGCCGGTGACCCAGCCGGCGCGCTCGGCGGAGACGTCGAGGGTGACGGGGGCCCGGGGGAGCCGGTCCGGTTCGTCGACGACCCGCGGATCGCCGTGGTGGGCCTGGATCAGCGCGCGCATCTTGGCGGCGGCGCGCCCGCTGGCGACGCCTTCCCGGAGGAGCTCTTCTCCGTGGGCGGCGTCGCGGGCCTTGCCGCCGAGGACGAGCATCTCGGCGCCGAGGGCGAGGGTGCAGGCCACCAGGTCGTCGGGGCCCTTGCCGTGGAGGACCTCGATGGCCTCGCGGGTCTCGAGGGCGTTGCCGATGGTGAGGCCGAGGGGGGCGCTCATGTCGGTGAGGAGGGCGACGACCTGCTTCCCCGCGCGGGAGCCGACGCGGACGAGGGCCTCGGCGAGCTCGCGGGCGCGGTCGGCATCCTTCATGAAGGCGCCGCGCCCGACCTTGACGTCGAGGACGAGAGCGTCGATGCCCTCGGCCAGCTTCTTGGACAGGATGCTGGCGACGATGAGGGGGATGCACTCGACGGTGGCGGTGACGTCGCGCAGGGCGTAGATCTTCTTGTCAGCGGGGGCGATCTGGGCCGTCTGGCCGATCATCGAGACGCCGATATCGCGGACGGCGGCGACGAAGGCGTCGGTGGAGAGATCGACGCGGAAGCCAGGGATGGCCTCGAGCTTGTCGAGGGTGCCGCCGGTGTGGCCGAGCCCGCGGCCGGACACCATGGGGACCGGGACCCCGCAGGCCGCCACCATGGGGGCCAGGCAGAGGGAGACCTTGTCGCCGACCCCTCCGGTCGAGTGCTTGTCGACCTTGACCCCCGGGACCGAGGAGAGGTCGAGCACATCGCCGCTCCGGAGCATCGCGTCCGTGAGCTCGTTGGTCTCGGCGTCGCTGAGCCCCCGCAGGAAGGAGGCCATCAGCCACGCCGTCATCTGGTAGTCCGCCAGGTCGCCGGCGGTCAGGGCGCCGATCAAGCGGCGAATTTCGCCTTCCTTGTGCTCGTAACCATCTCTCTTCTTGGCGATCAGCTCGACGAGGCTTGTCATCTACCGTCTTTCTCCGACATTCAGATTCTCTTGTACTCTTCCACGAACTCCCAGTCTGCGATGACGTGTTTCTTGAGCAACAGGGAGAGCAGGGCGGCGAAGAGGGCCTCCCAGCCGGCGTTATCGCCCAGGATCTCGCTGGCATCGGCCCCGTGGGAGACCGCGCGGAGGGCCGAGATCAGGTCGCGTGCGGTGAGCTGATCCTCGGGGGCCGAGGGGGCCGGGGGTCGGGCCGGGGGGTCACCGGCGGGGGCCGGGGTCGGGCGGCGAGGCCCCCGGGGGGCCCTGGCCGGGAGCGTCACGGTGGTTCCGTCCAGCAGCGTGACGGTGATCATGCGGGGCGGAGGGGGCTCTTCCCGGGCGACCGAGGACGGGGGCATGGCCTCCAGCCCCTCGAAGGGAGCGTCCGTCTCCAGCGGCAAGGCCACGGCGAGGGGGGCCGGCGGCGAGGCGGGGGGGGCCGGGGGGGGGGCCGGGGGCGTGACGGGCGAGGGGGCCGGTGGCTCGACCACGATCTCGATCTGGGCGAGGGACACCTCGCAAGGGGCGGGCACCTCGTCCTGGGCCTCGAGCACCTCTGGTTCCGCCTGGATCTCGTCCTCCTCACCCAGCTCCTCGACCACCGAGGGCTCGGAGGCCCGCGGGGCGGCCCCGTAGTAGACCCGGAGCGCGTCGCGGATGTCCGAGGGCGGCGCGATCATGGCGCGGGCTGGCAGCCGGGACGCCCGGGCGCAGGCCTGCAAGGCCCGCTCGTTGGTCGGGTCGTCCATCGCCACGTAGAGGGTGTTCCCCTGGCCCCGGACGTTGCGGACGTAGATCGGGATCAGGCAGAATTGTTCAGCAATTTCCCTGGGGATCAGGTTGAGCAGGTGGCGAGAGAAGGCCACGTGGTACAGAGAAACCCAGGGGGCATTGAGCTGCTGGGAGAGCACCTGCGTGAGCTGCACCTCGTCGAGGGCGCCGGCCTCGACGAGCAGCTCGCCCAGGCGCCGGGGGTCGGCCTTCTGGCGCAGCAGCGCGGCCGCGAGCTGCTCGGGGGACACGATGCCAGCCTCGACGAGAAGCTGACCCAGACGCGGGCGGACGGGGGTCATGGACCGGGGCAGCCTAGCCGAGATCGAGGCGCTTGGACTCGCCCAACGACAGGGAGGCTTTGTGGTACGGTGGCCCTGGCGATGGTGACGTGCCCCGCATGCTCCAATTCTTGCGAAGAAGGACACCGGTTCTGTCCTTCCTGCGGGTTCCCCATCTCGCAGGTCACGAAACCGTCGGCCGATCCGCTGGTGGGGCGCACGCTGCCGGGGGGCTACACGGTGCTCGAGCTGGTCGGGGTCGGGGGCATGGGGCGCGTGTACCGGGCCGAGCAGCAGGCGCTGGGGCGCACCGTCGCGGTCAAGATCATCCACAACCACCTGCTCAACGACGAGAGCGCCTCCGCCCGGTTCATCACCGAGGCCCGGGCCGCGAGCCAGCTCAACCACCCCAACTCGGTGGGCATCATCGACTTCGGCACCACCGAGGACGGGCTGCTCTACCTCGTCATGGAGTTCCTGCGGGGGCGCGACCTGGCCCGGGTGCTCCACGAGTCCGGGGCCCTCTCGATCCGGCGCGCCGTCGACGTGATGCGGCAGGTGCTGGCGGCCCTTGATGAGGCCCACGAGCTGGGGATCATCCACCGGGATCTGAAGCCCGAGAACATCATCCTCGAGCCTCGCCGCGGCGGCGGAGACTACGTGAAGGTCGTCGATTTTGGCCTCGCCAAGATCCAGGCCCAGCGCTCCATGACACGCCCCGGCATCGTCTGCGGGACCCCGGATTACATGGCCCCGGAGCAGGGACGGGGGGACCCGCTCGATGGCCGCTCCGACCTCTACGCCGTCGGCGTCATCCTCTTCCTGCTGCTCTGCGGGCGCCTCCCCTTCGAGGGCGACTCGCCGACCCAGGTCGTCCTCATGCACCTCACCATGTCCCCCCCGGACCCCCGGCAGGTCGCCCCCCAGCGCAACCTGCCGGACAAGCTGGTCGAGGTCTGCCTCCGCGCCCTCTCCAAGGAGCCGTCCGCGCGCTTCGCCAACGCCGAGGAATTCTCCCGCGCGCTCCTCGAGAGCCTCGAGATGCCTGCCCTCGACTCCGGCGGCTCCGGCGAGATCATCCTCTGCCCGGCTTGCGGCTCGCCCAACATGATCCGCCAGAAATTCTGCGGAGAGTGCGGCGCACGCCTCGGCTCCCCCAGCAACAACCCGGAGCCCACCCGGCGCACCGAGCCCCCTCCCCCGCACCTCGCCCCGCGCACCGCCGACCTCCTGCCGCTCAAGGGTCGCTCCGCCGATCTCGCCTGGCTCGAAGACCGCTGGAGCGAGCTCCGCAACGCCCTCATCGCCGTTCGCCTCGTCGGCGAAGAAGGCGCCGGGAAAACCCGCCTGCTCCGGGAATTCTCCGGCAAGATCGAGGCGCAGGGCGGCGTCCATGTCCAGGTCGGCCCTGACCCATGGGGGGCCGAGGTGGGCTACTGGACCTTGCAGCAGATGATCTGCAAGCTGGGGCAGCTGCCGGCGGACGGAGGGCAACCGAGGCAGTGGGTGGGGGTGAGCACGGAGGCGAGGCAGGGGCTGAGCGAGGTGTTTGACCGGGAGGCGAGCGGGGGGTTGCCGCCGGAGTCGAGGCGCTACGTGGCGGCAGAGGCGCTGCGCTGGGCGCTGGCGCGGGGGGCGCAGCTGGCGGCGGGGGGCCGGGTGCTGCTGGTGGTCGATGATCTCCAGCGGATCGATGGGGCGAGCCGCAACGCGCTGGCAGACGCGCTGTCGGAGCCGATGCTGGCGTCGGTGCTGGTGGTGGCGAGCCACACGCCGGGGCTGGAGCCGGGCTGGGGGGCAGCGGCGGCGCGGCCGCTGACGTTGCTGCCGCCAGCGGCGGTGGCCGAGCTGTTCAGCGGGACAGCGCTGCTATCGCCGCCCTCGACGCCGGACTCCCGGGGGCTGCTGCCGCTGTTCGTGGAGCACCTGGTGCGCTTTGCGCGGGACGGGGGCTCGTCGCCGCCGGCGAGGCTGGTCGACCTGCTGGCGCAGCGGATCGAGCACACGACGCCGGAGGGGCGCCGGGTGCTGCAGATCGTGGCGGTGCTGGGGGACGAGGCGAAGACCGACGAGATCCAGGCGCTGTCCGAGGACGAGTACCCGGTGGAGGTGACGCTGAACCGGCTGGCCCAGAAGGGTCTGCTGGTGCTGAGCGACGGGGTGGCCCGGGTGTCGCATCCGCTGCTGCGCGAGGTGGCGCTGGCGATGATCCCGGTGGCGGCGCGCCGTGACCTGCATGCGGCGGCCTTCGAGCTGAGCCAGCGCCGCGGTCGCCCCATCGAGGTGCAGGCGCTCCACGCGGCCGCGGCGCAGGATCCCTTCCAGGCGCTGCTGTTGCTCGAGCAATCCTCGGCCCGGGCGATCCAGCGAGGCGACATCCAGGGGGCGGCCCTGGCGCTGCGTCGGGCCCTCGAGGTGGCGCGCCAGGAGATCTTCCGGGGCGAGCTGGACGATCCGGCGCGGGCGGTGGTCCTCTTCAGCCTGAAGCTGGCCGAGGTGCTGGAGCAGCAGGGGAACCTCACGGACGCCGACGGCGTGCTGGGCGAGGCCCTCGACCTGACCAGCCCGTCCAGCGTCGATCGGGCGCGGGTGCTCCGGGGCCTGGCCCGGCTGGCCCGGGACCGCCAGCGCGAGCCCGAGGCCCGGGGGTACCTCACCGAGGCCATCCGCATCGCCCAGCGCGCCAACGCGACCGACCTGCTGCGGGACCTGGAGGCCCTGCGCTGACATGACGAGCCCGGACCGCGCTCCGCCGACCTTCATCGCCCGCTGGGATCTGGACAAGACCTACCTGCGGACCGACTTCGAGACCTTCCGCGACCTGCTCCGCACCGCCCTCGAGCGACCGGACCAGAAGCGCACGGTGCCCGGCGCCGCGTCCTTGCTTCGCGAGCTGTCCGCGGCGGGGGGGCAGATCCACATCCTGTCCGGCAGCCCGCGGCAGATGCGGGGCCGCATCGAGGAGAAGCTGCGCCTCGACGGGGCTCGCTTCGACTCCCTCACGCTCAAGCCCAACCTGGAGAACATGCTGCGGCTGCGGCTCCGGGCGCTGCGCGATCAGCTCGGGTACAAGCTGCCTGCGCTGCTGCATTCCCGGGCCCAGCACCCCGCTGACGGGCCCTCGCTCCCCGAGGTCTTGCTGGGCGATGACGCCGAGGCGGACGCCTTCGTGTACTCGCTCTATGCAGATCTCTGCGCCGGCCTGGTCCCCCCCGAGACCCTGGAGCGGGTGCTGGAGCTGGGGCACGCTTACAAGGATAACGTCGACGAGGCGGTGCGGCTGGCTCGCAGCCTGAAGCCCACGCCCTGCGTCCGCCGGATCCTGATCCACCTGGAACGCCAGTCCCCCCCGAGCCGCTTTGCCGCTTATGGCCCCCGGGTCACACCGTTCTACAACTACCTCCAGGCGGCCCTTGTGCTGGCCGAAGACGCGCTGCTCCCGGCGGGCGGCGTGGTGCGGGTCGCCGCCGAGATGGTGCTCGATCACCGGTTCGATCCCGACGGGCTCGCCCGCAGCTACCTGGAGCTGAAGCGGCGCGGGTGCGTCCGGGGCGATCTGGTGCCGGCGCTGCGGCAGGCGATCGAGCACCTGGCGGAGGCCTCCCGCTTCCCGGCGCAGCAAGAGGTGTCGGCGATGTGCGATCTGCTGGAGCAGCAGCTACCGACCATCCCACCTGCCCCGGGGGTCGAGGAGCAAGGGCGCGACTATCTTGCCCTCGTGGTCAACCACAACCCGCGCAAGAAGCGGAAGAAGTGAGGCGGGTCCAGCTAAGCCAGGGGGGCGAGCGGCGAGCTTCTCGAGCCAGGCGAGGAGCGCCGGAGGGGGCAAGGCGCCCACCTGGCGCTGCGAAGGAGAGCCCCCCGAGAAGCCCACCAGCAGGGGGATGGAGCGGGCACCGTGGAGGGCGGCGCTGCGGGGGTTGTCGTCCACGTTGACCTTGCCCACGAGCAGGCGCCCCTGGAGCTTCCGGGCGGCGTCTTCGAGGGTGGGCGCGATCATGCGGCAGGGGCCACACCAGGGGGCCCAGAAATCGATCACCACGGGGACCGGGGCCTCGGCGATCAGCCCCTCCAGGTCATCGTCGCCCAGCTCGACCGGGTGGTCCGGGGCCGGAAGCGGCGATTTGCAGGCTCCGCAGCGCCCTCCGGCGAAGATCCGGGGGACCGGGATCCGGTTGGCCTGGCCACACTGGCGGCAGCGGAGTACAAGCGAGCTACCCACGTCCGTCAGGATACCACCCCAACCGTGGCGTGAAGCCCCGGATTTGTGTTAAGGTAGGTGTTCCTGAGTTAGTCCCTGATGGGAGGTCCTCCGTTGGACAGCGATCTGGCCGAAAGCGTATCGGCCCTCAAAGCCATCTTCCAGCGTCGCAAACTTTCCCTCGAGCTGGGGGCTGCTGACGCAACTCTGGTCGAAGACCTGCGCAAGAAGCTCCGGATTCCCTCCCGGTTCCGGTCCTTCTTGCTCGAAGCCAACCCGGTGCGCCTCGAGACCGTCTCCCCGGTCGAGCGGGTGCGTCTCCTGCCGGCAGCCGAGCTCCTCGAGGAGCAAAAAGGCTTTGCCCTCCAGGAAGACGGCTCACCCAGGGTCGACAACGGCGGCACCTGGAGAAAATCCTGGATCATCGTCGGCCGGAGCACCTTGCTGGGCGACCCCTACTTCCTCGATGTGGCCAAGCTCGACGCGGAAGGCGACTGCCCCGTCTACACCGCGATGAGCGGCACCGAGCGCTGGGAGCCCAACCTCTGTGCCTCCACCTTCGCCCAGTTCCTCCGCATCCTGGCCATCTCCATGGAGGTCGCCCAGGGGTTTGGCGAGGCCATCCTCGATGACGAGGATGAAGCGTCGTTCCGCGAATCCCTCGGGCACAAGATCAAGTCCATCGACCCGGCCGCCCTCCGCGCCGGCCACTGGACGTTAGGCCCACCGTGGCGCCGCTCGGGGCGATCTTCCTGATCCTTGCCCAGGCGGCGCCGGCGCCGGCGCAGCTCTCCTGCCAGACCGGGCCGGCGCGCGCCTCCGTCTGGGATCGGGCCCGGGCGCCTCACCTCGCCCGCTACTGCGACCTCCTGGCCCAGGCCGAGGTCCGGCTGTCGCGCGAGCCTGCCAGGGCCGACGAGGCCGCCGCCGCCGCCGCCGCGCTCCTCCCCGAGCAAGCCGCGCCCCTGGTGCTGCGGGGCCGCGCGGTCCTGCTCCTGGGGAAGCCTGCGGAGGCGCGCCAGCACTTCGATCGAGCCCTGGTCCTTGACCCTGGCGCCTTGCGGCACCCCCTCGCGCTGCTGGCCCAGGCCACCGCGCTCCGGGACGCCGGCGAGACCCGCCTCGCGCTCGAAGCGTACCGGCGCCTCCTCCCGGTGATCGACGCCATCCCCTCCCACGAGGCCCGCACCCGGGCCCAGCTCGACGCCGCCCTCGCCCTCGCCCAGCTGGGCCCCGACGGCCTCGACCCGGCCCGCGCCCTCCTCCAGGACGCAGGGCGCCGCGGGGATCCAGCCCTCCGCGCCGCCGCCCGCGCGGCCCTCGCCCTGGTCCTCGATCGCGGCAACGCCCCGGCCCTCGCCGCTGCCGCCGCCGCCGAGGCCCACCAGGCCGGCGCCCTCGCCGCCCTCGCCGCCTCCCCTCCCCCTTTCGGATGGCCCGTCGAGGCCCTCGCGGTCCAGGCCAGGCTCCGCGAGGTCTCCTCCCCTGCCGCCGCCCTCGCCCTCTGGGACTCTTACCTCGCCCGCACCTCCCAGGGCCCCTGGGCCGCCCACGCCCGCGCTCGCGCCGCCGAGCTGCGCAAGACCCCGGGGAAAAAGCCATGATGCGCCCCTGGCTCCTGGGCGCCGCCCTCCTCCTGCTCCCACGAACCACCCTCGCCAACCCCCCCGATCGCTGGGACCTGATCCGCGACCCCTCCAGCGCCCGCCACGAGCGCCTCCTGGACGAGGCCACCGAGCACCTCGAAGAAGCCGACTCCCTCCGCAACCCCTTGCTGCGCCAGCAGGCCGCCACCGAGGCGCGCTCCCTCCTCGAACAGCTCGGCGGCTCCCGCTCCCCCGATCAGCGCGTTCGCTACCTCCTCGGCCACGCCCTCCACGTCCTCGACGACGACTCCGGCGTCATCGCCGCCCTCGCCCCTCTCTTCACCTCCGCCTTCGATCATCCCCTCGGGATCCAGGTCATGTTTGACCTTGCCGTGGCCTACGCAAAGGCCGAACGCTTCCGGGACGAGGTGGGCGTCTATGATCGGCTGCTCGATGCGACGGATCGCCCGGGTCTGCGCTCCACGATCCTGGCCAACCGGGGAGAATCGAGGGCCAAGCTCGACGATTTCCCGGGGGCGATCGAGGATTTCCGCAAGGTCATCGCCCTGGATCCGATGAACGCGCTGGCCCGGTGGGGGCTGGTGGTGACGCTGGATCGGTGGGGGGATCAGGCCCGGGCGACCGAGGAAGGCGGGTTCGCCTGGGATCTGGACCGGGGCGGCGCCTCGATCCTGGACCGAGCCGGCGTCTTCTTCGTGCCCGCCCACGATCGCTGGTGGTACCACGCGGTGCGACGCCTCGGGGCAGCGCACCGCGCCACCTCGCCTGAAGAGCGCCTGGGCCAGCTGCGGCTCGCCGATCGGCACTACGAGATGTACGTGGCCAGCGCGCCCTCCACGGATCGCTGGGTCCCCCTGGCCCAGGCGCGCCGCAAGCAGCTCGCCGCCCGCATCGCCGCCGCCAGCAAGCAGGCCCCCTCGCGCCCCCCCCCGCGCTGATCGTGCGCCCCCCTGCGCTCGCCTTCTTGCCGCCCCTCGCCCTGCTCGCGGCCTCCCTCGGGCTCCACCTCCACGCGGCCTCCTCCCTCGCCCTCACCCAGGCCGAGCTGGACGCCCTCGGCGCCGGCCTCGCCCCGGGGCCTGCGGGCCCGGGCCTCCTCGCCCTCCGGCTCCCGACCCTCGCCCTCGCGTCATTGCTCCCTGCCCTGATCTATGGAATTTCTCTACCCTTCGCGGGGCGCCTCGGCGGTCTGGCGGCCGGGGCCCTGTGCCTGCTGGTACCGCGGTCCCTGCTGGAAGGCGCCACCCTGGGGGGCGACGGCCCCCTGGCGGCGCTGCTCTGGGCCGGGTTCGGGCTCCACCTGAGGTCCCGCGGGAGGCCTGCCGCGGCGCTCCTCGCGGGGGCGGCGCTGGCGGCCGCCGCAGCCACCTCCTGGGCAGGCTGGCTCGCCTGGCCGCTGCTGGCGGCGCACCACGCCTGGACCCGCCCGGCGCCCACGCCGCTGGCCCCGCGAGGGCTCCTGGCGGTCCCTGCCTCCGCGGTCTGGATGGCCCTGCTCTTCCCCCTGGCGGCCTGGCTGCTCACCCCCTCGCTCCGGGGGCTCTCCGGCGACGCGCTGCGGGCCTGGCTGGTCGCCGCTGCCTCCCCCTCCGTGCGGCCCGGCCTCTGGGCAGGAGAAGACGTGGAGCCCGCCACGATCCCGCGGCTCCACACCCTCCTTGGCCTGGCCACCGCCCTCCCGTCCGCGACCCTGCTCCTCGCCGCCCTGGGTCTATGGAAGTTCCATGAGGATCGCCCCCGGCGGCGCCCGGACCTGGCGCTGGCGGCGCTGACCCTGCTGTTCTTCGGCGGCTGGCCCCTGCTGTGCCCGCCGGGGCTGGGTCGCTTCCCGGGGCGCTTTGCGCTGCTGGTGCCGGCGGCGGCGCTGCTGGCCGGGCGAGGGCTGCGGTGGCTCCGGGAGGGCCCCGGGTCCAGGCTTCCCTGGCCCGCCGCCTGGCGCTCGCTGGTGCTGGGCTCGGCGCTGCTGTCGGCGCCGCTGCTGGCCTGCCTCCAGGGGGCCACGCTGTCCGCCGATTTCTCCTGGCTCACCGGCGGTTTGTGGCGGGTGCGCGCCATGGGTCCAGAAGTTCCCTACGATGGCAGCGCCCTGGGGGCGCTGCTTCCCGCCCTGGAGCGATCGAGGGAGGGGGTCATCACGGTGCATGCGCCGGAGGTCCCGGCCCCAGTCTGGTCCCAGTTGCACCGGCATGGCTGGCTTCGCTACCCGGTGAAGTCGTCCCCGCGGCACGAGGCGGAGCTGCAAATCTTGCCGTCCGGGGCCCGCCCGGAGGAAGGGTTCGAGCTGGTGGCCACCTCGTACCGCGACCGTCAACCGCTGCAACGGCTGTGGAAACGGGTCGGGTCGAGGGCGCCCCGCTGAGCATCTTCTCAGCCAGAATTTATCTTTTCACAGGGGAAACAATCTGGTGGACGGGCGGTGACGGAAGGGAAAAAAATGAGAACCCTCATGCGCCTTCTCCTCGCCCCCTTGTTGCTGATCCTCGCGGCCTGTGGCTCCTCTGGCTCCACGGAGGAGCCTGGTTTCTCGGAAGGGGGGGCGGCCGGCAGCGGCGGCACCTCGGGAGGGGGCGGGGTGAGCGGTGCTGGCGCGGGCGGCTCGGCTGGCAGGGTGAGCTGCACGCCGCTGCCGGCCTGCGACGCGGCGCCGCCGGATCCTGGTCCCAAGCGGGACTGGAACAAGACCACCTCGAGCGTGACGGCGCTGGGGAGCCCGACGCACCGGGGTCGAGATCTGTTCCTGACGCCGGGGCAAGATCAGTGGATCATCGGGAAGTTTGCCTACTTTGTCGGGGTCAACGACAAGGATATCTCGGAGGAGGAGGTGGACATTTACCTGCTCCGGAACTGCCAGGGCCCCTGGGAGAAGCTGGCGACGGTGAAGACGACGGACGACGGGGATCACCCGACGATCGAGGGGGTCGAGGACAGCGGGGGGCGGGTTTACTACAAGATCCCGGCGGAGAAGGCGCTGGGGCCTGGCCTGCACCGCGTGCACATGGTGGTGGCGGGCGACCTCTCGACGACGGATCTGTACCTGGACATCGTCGAACCCGGGACGCCGATCTTCGTGTCCGACGTGGACGGGACGCTGACCACCAGCGAGAACGTCGAGTTCGTGAAGCTGCTCCAGGGGACGCTGCCGGACGCCCACGTGGACGCGGGCAAGGCGCTCTCGCTGCTGGCCTCCAAGGGCTACCACCCGATGTACATGACGGCGCGCCCCGAGTTCCTGACCCAGCGCACGCGGGAGTTCGTGAAGGCCCGGGGGCTACCGTTTGGCCTGGTGCACACCACGCTGGGCCTCACCGGCGCGCTCGGCGGGTCGGCCGTCGAGTACAAGACCGGCGAGCTGAAGATGCTGGCAGACCGGGGGCTGGTGCCCTCCTGGGCCTTTGGCAACAAGGAGAGCGACGCGGAGGCCTACAACAACGGCAACCTCCAGCCCCTCAACCAGCGCATCTTCTACCAGTTCGACGACACGCTCTTCGGGGGCCGCAAGATCAACGAGTACACCGACCTGCTCGCCGAGTTCACCGCGCTGCCCGACGTCTGCAAGTGATCACGGCGCCAGGCCCTGCGCCCCACGCCGCTCGGCCTCCACCTCGGCGCCGATCTCGCGGGCCAGCAGGTCAAGATCGAAGCGGTCGCCCTCCAGCGTCGGCCGGAACACCCGCAGGTCGTCGGCGAAGCGCCGCGCCAGCTCGTCGTAGCTGATCTCATCCTTCAGCTTGCGCCCGTGCATCCAGGGGTAAACCTCGGGGGAGAGGCCGTACTTCGCCACCTTCCTTGCCGTCGCCTGCGCCGTGTTCAACAGCAGGAACGTGAGGCGTGGCAGCGGCAGGAAGCGCCGCCGCGCCCCCGGATGCGCGGTCGCCACGAAGCACGTTGGCCACCCTCGATCCCACACCAGCACGTCGCCACGATGGCTCGCGCGCTGCGCCGCCATCCGCTCCACGATCAACCCCGCGGCCTGCTCCGGCGCGTCGTCCCACAGCCCGTAGACCTCGACCTCCCGGAACGGCGACGCCGTCGTCGCCACCAGGCCGAGCCCCGCCAGGTGCTCCACCAGCCTCGTCACCAGCGGTGTCTTGCCGCCAAAGTTGGTCCCGTCGATCACCAGCTCGATCATCACCTCGCTCCGCCTCCGTGATCACGCACACCGCTCAGGGGCCAGCGGCCGACGATCGCTGCGCCTCGATAGGACATTGTTCGCACCACCTCTGCCTGCAACAAATATTGTGCACCAGGCCAGGGAGGTTAGGGTGGGTCGGGAAAGAGAGAGACAGACATGCTTGCGCCCATCGGAATGGCCATCGTAGCGCTGGGGATCATCGGGATCATCTGGGGGATTTTTCAGAAGGTGAAGGCGGGTCGCGTGGCAGACGCCCCGCTGGTGAAGACCGGAGACGCAGGGGCCCGTGGGGCCCAGGTGGCGTCGCCCAAGGGGGCGATCAGCGTCGAGGGGGCGGTGCACTGCGCCGAGCCGGTGATGGCGCCGATGAGCGGGGTCCCGTGCCTGTGGTACCACGTGAACCTCCCCCGCCTGAAGGCGGGGGCTTCTCAGAGACCTGACGGCCGCTGAGCTACTTGCCGGGGTTCCGCCGGAACTACCTGGCTTTTGCCAGGATACTTGCTTGCGTGACAGAAACTTTTACGTCGCCCGTCCTGCG